>CAZMXF010000568.1:0-1884 GCA_964570015.1 uncultured Oscillospiraceae bacterium
AATGCCTGCGCGGGATCGCATCCGCTCAGGAGTTGGTTTTTGATCAGTGACTTGGAAACCATCATAAACAGCGCGGCGGGGATTCCCTTGCCTGAGACATCCGCGATGACCAGCGCCAGATGATCATCATCAATCAGGAAGAAATCATAGAAATCGCCGCCGACTTCCTTGGCCGGATCCATGGATGCAAAGAGTTCAAACTCCTTCCGATCCGGGAAGGGAGGAGATACACTGGGCAGCGCATCGAACTGGATTCGGCTGGCCAGGTCCAGTTCTGTCCGGATGCGTTCTTTTTCCGCGGTGGCCCGTTTGATTCCCTCCTCGTACTCTGCCAGGTCCTGCTCCATACCGGCCATAACCCCGGTCAGGTTTTCCAGTTCATCTCCTGTTTGAATTCCGATGGAAGAAAAGTGATCCGGTCGGGCGATGCCGTTCTTCTTATCCCTGACATATGCCGCGGCGGCATCCGCAATGGCATTGACAGGGTCGGCTACGGTTCTCTTCATATGCTGGCCTGCGATAAAAGCAAACAAGAGGGTGAGCGCCAGCACGAGGCTGCTGACATAGAAAGCATAATGGACAACCTTTTGTGTGACACTGCTGATCGGCAGCTTTGCCACCAGGCAGACGGAGTTCCTGCTCTCTCTGCCGGAAATGTCTGAACGCTCATCCACTACAGGGTAGACGGCGAGGCATTCCCTGCCCGCTGCTTTTGTCCTGCGGAAAAAACACAAAGCGCTCCCGTCTGTTCCGTCCGGCTTTGTGCTGCTCGCGATCTGCTCCGACCAGTCATCCGGGATTCCCGTCCAGTCACCGGGAGCAGGGGAATCAGCTCCCGGCGTGCTCGCAAGGCAGACAAGCACGCTGCTTTCCCTGTCCAGCGTGCAGATGGAAATCGCTGAGACATCTGTCCTGTAGTTTTCCAGCACATTCGGCAGTATGCTGCCGGCTCCGTCGGGACCGGTCACCGTCTCAAGCTGACGGAAAAGCGCCCGGTATTCCTCCGTCCCTGTCCTGCTCCGCTGCTCTGGGGTCAGGCTGTTGTAAACCCCCATCACATCCTCGGAAAGGCCGATGACATCTGCGCTGTTCTGCACAGCTGCCGCCGCCCGGACAACCGTGCTTCTGCCCCGGGAAATTGACACCTGCAGAAGGGTATTGTGATAAATCAGCAGACCGGCCAGAAGCGTTGCGATACCGAGCACAACCGATCCGATTACAGCGAAGCGGACGGTCCTGGCCGCAATTTTTTTCTGTTTCGTTTTCTTTTGTTTCATCCTTTCGGCAAGCCTCCTGCTGATCTGTATATGGCGGCGCTGCCCTCAAGCACCCGGAGTTTACCGCTTTTCTTTTCAGGGAAGCGCAGAAGAAGGCGAAGTTGCTGCTCCGCCTTCCCTGCAAATCTGACCGATTACCAGACCAGCACGCGAGCAGTGGGATCCAGGTACATGCCGTCGCTTTCGGTGATGTCGAAGGCTTCCAGGAACTGGTCGAACTGCTGCACCGTGGCGTTGACACGCAGATAATGAAGTGGGTGCACGTCCTGCATCAGGCAATAATACTCCATCTCCCGCGTATCGAGACGTGCCCATATCTTCGCATAGGCCTCAAAGAAAGCACGGTAGTCTACATCGCCCTTCTGCTCCAGCAGGCCCAGCATGCATTTGACCCCCGCCATATCGGCGATGGCCTCGGTCTGGATGTTTTTGCCCTGCACATGATAGCCGCCGAAGGCCGTCATCGCATCATAGTAGTCGATCAGCTTCTGCGCGCGGCTGAGAAAGGCGCTGTAATCCTCTTCTGTCCACCAGTTTTCCAGAACACCGGAGGCGTTAAACTGGGCGCCGTTGGTGTCGAAGGCATGGGAAATCTCATGTCCGATCA
>CAZMXF010000569.1:0-1884 GCA_964570015.1 uncultured Oscillospiraceae bacterium
TATGCATTGCGGCGGCTGCTCCGGCAGACTGGTTAGAATGATGGAAGCTCTTCCGCAGGTCGAATCCTGCCAGGCAAATCACGAGGATAAGAGCGTCGTTCTGAACCTCAAAGAAGATATGACCAATGAACAGATCTCCGCTGAACTCGCAAAGGGCAACTTCACTGTCCTGAGCTTCGAATAAGATCCTGTCCGGGTTCAAAAAAATACAGAAAGGGGCAGTTACGAAATAAGAGGTAACAGCCTCTTTTTTTTATTCTCGCATTTAGTCAACGATAGGATTCTTGAATTATTTCGCCTACTTTTGATTTTTCTAATATTTCCAAAAAGTAGTTGATTTTTTGAATTTCCCCATCATCCATACTTAGGGGAATTAAGAAAAAAGTTTCTTTTGTTGTAAAATAACTCATATATGATACCCTCTTTCTCTAGACAAGAAGATTGTATCAATAAAAAACCGCTGAAGGTTGGATTCCCCGGGCGTTTTTTTTGGTATTTTCATAAAAAAAGGACTGTTACGATTTTTCATTTCGTAACAGCCCCTTTCTGTATTTAATGCTGCATCGGCTTTAATTCCGCAGCTTTACAGAGACCTTTGCAACAGGTGCCGGAACTCCGTTCCCGAAATCGGTTATCTGCCCCTGTAAATACCATTTTTCTGCGTCTTTGCGGAACTGAGCGAGGGACGGTTCATGCAGGTAGATCATGTGCCCCGATTCGTAATAGGTGAATGAAAGATTCTTCTGGTATTCCGGTTCAAGGAAGATATGATCGTATACCCACTCGGCGGCATAAAACGGTGTGGCGAGGTCATAATATCCGCAGATGACCCAGACCTTCAGATCCTTGTTCTTTGCCATGTCATCGCGGATAATGTCCTGCTGCTGAAGGAAGGAATTTTCATATTCCTTATAGCTCCAGGTTTTCCAGAGCGGAGCAGAAGTTCTGTATGGTTTTTCGCATTTAAAGCCCAGTTCCCGCTGAAAATAATCATTGATCGCGCCGCCAAAAGCTCCGCTGAGCTGGTAGCCGGAGGGATCATCTTCAAAACTGCTCCCGACATTATTCCGGTCAGTCCCGGTGTAACGGCTGTCGATGCGGCCGACTACCAGATGCTGATCCCGCAGCAGTTCTTTACAGAAAGCGGAAATTTCGATACGCAGATTTGAAAGCAGGACATACTCCTTTCTCAAGCCTGTATAGGCGGAAAGCTTTTCTGCGATCATATCCCGCTCAGCTTCACTCAGGCGGCTGCCTTTGAACAGAGCTGTCAGGTATTCTCCTCCCGCAAATCTGCGTACCTCTTCAGTGAAATCCTGAATGCTCATGTTCTGATATTTCGCGTCCAGCTTTCCGTAATACCAGGCGTCGGCAGCATAGGTGGGAAGGAAGAGCACAAAGGGCAGATCATTCCCCGGCGTGAATTCCAGCGTAGAGAAATCATTCGCGGTGGAGATCAGCATCAGACCGTTAAGGTCAAGACTATATTCTTCCGAAAGGTATTTCGCCAGGCCAACGGAACGCGGTGTTCCATAAGATTCTCCTGCCAGATATTTGGGAGAAGCCCAGCGTTCATTGCGGGTGATGTACAGACGGATGAAATCACCGACAGACTGAATGTCATTCGTGTAGCCGAGGAAATCAGTCTCCTTATTTCCGGTGATGGCTCTGGAATAACCGGTGTTGACCGGATCAATGAAGACCAGGTCGGTCATATCCAGGATCGAATATTCATTATCGATGAGCGGTGCGGGAAATCTGGTGACCTTGCCTTCCGCATCCAGACTGACACGGCGCGGGCCGAGAAAACCCATGTGGACCCACATGGAGGCTGAACCCGGACCGCCGTTGAATGAGAAGGTCAGCGGGCGGGCTGCGATGTCT
>CAZMXF010000570.1:0-1879 GCA_964570015.1 uncultured Oscillospiraceae bacterium
CGATATTTTCCCGCTTCTCACCGCGGCCGATCAGGCTGATGACTTCCGACTCGGCAAATACCGTACACATCGAACTGATGGAGGTGTTGCTGCCGGAGGCGGCCAGCTCACAGAGCTCCGCAGGGCGCAGGGAGAGCGTGTTCGCCATGATCTCCAGGAAGCGGCCGGTGCCGGCCGAGCACTTGTCATTCATGACGAAGTCCTTGACTGCCCCGTCCTCCACGGCGATCAGCTTGGTGTCCTGGCCGCCGATGTCGATGATCAGGAGATTTTCGGCGCCGAAGATGTGGCAGGCCCCCCGGCCGTGGCAGGTGATCTCCGTGACACACTTGTCGGCATAGGGGACGGAGATGCGTCCGTAACCCGTCGCCACACAGCGGGCGGCGTCCATGGTGATCCCGTCTCTCTCCAGACTCTCACGGATGCCTTCGGCGGTATCCACGCTGCTCCAGCCGGTGGGCTGCAGCATCCGGCGCAGAATACCGCCGTTTTCATCCATGACAATGGTTTTCGCACAGGTTGACCCGATATCGATTCCGATTCCGTAGGGCATGTGCCTGCTCCTCCTGTCAGATGTTTACGATGTAGTCCCCGGAATACAGAAGCCCGTTGCGGCTGAAAGCCTCCAGGAGGCTCTCCCGCTGCTCCGGTGCGGCTTTCCAGGCCAGGCCGCAGCCGGCGGTGATTTCACGGGGGACCGGGATAATACGGCCCGGGAGGCTCTGTTCCTGACAGAACTTTTCCACGGCCAGGGCCTCGGTCACATTGGTGAAGGAAATCACCAGTGCGGGGGATTTGTTTCTCATCAGGGCTTGACGACGACGTCGGCCTTTCTCAGGTGCTCGACAATGTCATACATGTTGGAAACTTCGCCCACCGCCAGCTTCTCGGAAAGCTGGTAGAAGTTCAGGCAGGTGCCGCAGCTGATCACTTCGACGCCCTGTGCGGCCAGATTCTTCAGATCTTCCAGAACCGGAGAACCCTCGGTGCTCAGCTTCACACCGCCGTTGTAGAAGATGATCGTTCCGGGCAGCTCATCCTGCTGGGTCAGGGCAAAGAAGAAGGCCTTGATCAGGACCTCGCCAAGCTCTTCGCTTCCTTCACCCATCTTATCGGAGGAAACCGCAACGACATAGTTCTTCTTATATCCTTCGCAGCAGCAGGCCGCCGGCACTTCCTCTGCCGGGGCAACAGCACCCTTGACCACCTGAATGGTGATCTTGAACTCCTTGTCGCTCACGGTCTCCTGCTGTGCCTCAAAGCCCATGGTACGGGCAGCCTTGGTCACGTTCTGCAGGGCAGTTTCGTTGTCAACGAGAACCACGACGGTCTCGTCGGCCGTCAGGGCTTCGATGGCCTTCTTGGTCTTTACCACGGGAATCGGGCAGGCATCTCCAATCGCGTTTACAGTAAGCATTTCATTACCTCCAAAAATATATAGTATGGATTGCGGGAATACGTTAAAAAAGTTTCGTTAAACATACAGAAACAGGCCTTGAAGGATGTTTAACATGATAAAAAAGGATCATTTCAATCGCGATTAAATTATAATCTTCCGTCTACTTTCTGTCAATATTGTTTCTGATCCGGTACTCTGAGCGGTAAAAGCGCCCGTGAAGACCTGCTTTTCTGTCCTGCCCCGGGTGTGAAGAAAGGATGGCACATTATTCTTTCCTGAAACATTCATGTCAAGCCACACTCATCTGCAGAAAATGTTTGTTTAATTTTTGTACTTTAAACATGAAAAAGTTTTTATTTCAACGATAATCCTTCAAAATATCTAATTATAATCGAGCTTGACATACAAAAAACAGAATGATATTCTACCAATAAGTTACAGACCATGGTGATACCCGGAAGTATATTTCCGGAAGTGCAG
>CAZMXF010000571.1:0-1877 GCA_964570015.1 uncultured Oscillospiraceae bacterium
GCAGTTCCGTCCTCGCCCGGTTGATCTCGTCTGCCTGCTGCTCGTCGTTTGCATGACGACGCATTTCATCTAGTTCGGCATAAACACTTTCTGCGGTCTCCCTTGCTTCGTCCAGTATTCTCTGTGCGTCGCGGCGGGCTTTGATCTCCGCTTTCTCCAGACGCACGGACAGCTCCGCGCGAAGCTGAGAGGCTTTCTTCTCTTCCTCTGCCGCCTTTCTCAGGTGTGCTGCCGCCGTCTCCCTCTCCCGTTCCAATGCGTGACGGGTCTGCTCCAGTTTTTCGATGGTCGCCTCAAAGCTCTGTGTTTCGGTTCCGATCCTGTTTCCCGCATCCCGGATAATGCTCTCATCCAGGCCGAGCCTCTTGGAAATAGCAAACGCGTTGGATTTGCCAGGGATTCCTACCAGGAGGCGATAGGTCGGCCGCAGCGTTTCCACATCAAACTCACAGGAAGCGTTCTGAACCCCGGGCTCATTTGTGGCATAAACCTTCAGTTCCGCATAATGTGTCGTGGCGGCGATCATGGCTCCGCATTTTCTCGCATGTTCGATGATTGCGATCGCCAGGGCCGCGCCCTCCGTCGGATCAGTGCCCGCTCCGAGTTCATCGAACAGCACCAGCGAGCGATCCTCACAGGTATCCAGAATCCCTACAATATTCTTCATGTGTGCCGAAAAAGTGGAAAGATTCTGCTCAATGCTCTGTTCGTCGCCGATGTCCGCGAGAATATGGGAAAAGACCGGCAGCATACTGCCGTCTGAAGCCGGGATATGCAGGCCGCACTGATTCATGGCGGAAAGGAGCCCGATGGTTTTCAATGCCACGGTCTTGCCGCCCGTATTGGGTCCGGTGATCACCAATGTATCAAAATCCTCTCCGAGGTTCAGATCAATCGGCACCGCCTTTGCCGGATCCAGAAGCGGATGCCTCGCGCGATGCAGATTGATGCTCCGCTCGGAAATCTCTGCCGCTGAAGCGTCCATCTTGTATGCCAGGCGTGCCTTGGCGAAAATCAGATCCAACCGCACCAGCAGTACGCAATCCTCAGAAAAATCATCCGCATGCTCGGCACACTCTGCAGAGAGCTCCGCCAGAATCCGTTCGATCTCCAGTTTTTCTTTCGCGGCCAGCTCTCTCAACTCATTATTGGCCTTCACCGCGGCCATCGGCTCGATGAACAGCGTCATTCCCGAAGAGGAAATATCGTGCACCAGCCCCGGCACCGCACTCTTGTGATCCGCGCGGACCGGCAGGACATAGCGGTCAGAACGCATGGTGATGATTGGCTCCTGCAGTGCTTTGGCGTAGGATGGCGAGGAGAGAATCTTGTTGAGGGCCTCCCTGGCCCGTGCGGAGGCCGCCCTCATCTTGCGGCGGATATCCGCAAGATCGGAGGATGCACTGTCGGCGATTTCATCCTCTGCCGGGATTGCGATATAGATCCGTTCTTCCAGATACTTATTGGCCCGGAGAGCGTGAAAGAGACTGTCGATGCTGGTTTTCTCGCTCTTTTCCTCGGCGAGATAGGCCTTGCAGAGTCTCGCGCAGCGCGCAAGCCCAGCGATGTCCAGCAGTTCCCGTGTGTTCAGCGCACCCCCGAGCCTGGCTCGTTCGAGTGCGGGTCGAATATCTCTCGCACCTGAAAACGACGGGCTTCCCCTCAGAGTCATCAGCCGCACAGCATCGCTTGTCTCGGCAAGCCGGCGCCGAACTTCCTCAGCATTTGCCGAAGGCTGCAGCTCTCTTGCAGCTGCCTTCCCCAGTTCGGACTCAGCCTGAGCAGCCAGCATCTCCAGAACGGCCGGCAATTCCAGCGTGATATATGACTTCTCCAACATCTCTTCCTCACAGGTTTCGTATCAGGTTCTTATAATA
>CAZMXF010000572.1:0-1871 GCA_964570015.1 uncultured Oscillospiraceae bacterium
ACCGCCCTTAAACGTATGGGTCATATGCTTCACCTCGTCAAATGATTTCCCAGAATTTACAAAAAGTATTTTAACATAACAAAGACGCTCCTGTCCATAGTCATTTGTCATATCCGCCAAGATAAGTTTCTGACAAATCGAATATTTTGTGTTTTTTATGTCATAGCCTACAATACCTTGTTTTTTTTTCTTGACCATTTGTGCCGAGGATACTATAATAATCATACAAACGGATTTCGGCTTTGATTCTGCCGGTCCGCATTCAATTGTCAGAGCCGGCGGCCTGATTCCGCTGCTGCCGTGCTTTTCGGAGGGGGAAAATATGCAAGCAAAGAAACTGCGTCTGCTTACGCTGATCACGGTTCTTTCCCTCGTGCTGTCTTTCAGCGTTGTGCTGCCGGTATCGGCTTCTGCCGAGAACACGGTGATCGGGAAGATCCTGACCACGATCTCCGCCACACCGGTGGCGCTGAGTAATCCTGCGCAGATTACCGCAGCAACCAGCACGCCGGGCTGCCGCATTATCAGTGCCGGCTGGTATAATGCAAACGGGATGATCGTGTCCGGGGATTTCGGTCCTGAAACCTATACGCTGATCATGGATATCGGTGTCGCGGACGGCTATACCATCAGCCCGAATGTGGCCTGCTACCTGAACAACAGCGCCATCTCCTGCTCAGTGGATCCTTCGGGCAGGTCTGTCACCCTGACACGCGCCTATACCGCCTCCGTCTGGGCCCCGACCGTATATAAACATCCCGGAAATGAAACCGTGGACGAAGGCGGCTGGGCTTCCTTCGTTGTTTCCGGTGCCTATGTCCGGGACTATGAATGGGCCCTGGTGGAGCCGGAAGGCAGGGGGGTCATCCCTGTTGCCCGGCTGAGGGACAGCTACAGCCAGATGGAATATACCGGCAACAACAGCCCGAAACTCAACCTCTACCACATTCCCTATGAACTCAACGGCTGGAAAGTCGTCTGTGATATGATCGGCGCCGGAGAAGGGAATACCACCCGTACCAATCCGGCTGTTCTGACGGTCAAGCCGACGATCTCGAGAGTTGCAGCCACACCGCAGCCCAGTGCGGCGGTCTCCGTCTCCCCTGCTCCGGTTCTTGATCCGGTAATTGCCACCGCCCCGGTTACTTCCGCCGTGACAACTCCCGCGGATGCGCAGGAGCACCGGTACTCCGACACCTGGAGCTATGACGCCCGCGGTCACTGGCGTGAGTCTCTCGACGGCAGTCCCGCAACGGACGAGGCGCTGCACAGCTTCACCTGGACCACCGCTCAGGACGAGACCGGTGCGGATGTGGAAACGGGTGTCTGTGATGTCTGCGGATACAAGTCTACCAGACGGCTCGGAGGCGCTGCTGCCACGGCCGCCGGGACGGAAGGCGCCCCTGCCGGGTCCTCCGGTGCGATCAGTGTCCCGGTTCTGGTTGAATCTTCAGCCGGGTCTTCCGATTCTTCTTCGGGCGGAGGCAGCGGCTTGATTCCGGATGGGTTCAGCCTCTCTTCTCTGAAGCCGCCCAGTGTTCTGATGGCCCTGCTCATGGCCCTGCTGCCGGTGGATCTGATCCTTGTGATTGTCCATCTCTGCGGTCCGGCCAGGCAGCGCCGGCGCAGGAGAAGACACCGCTGATTCCCCGGTTTTGCGAGTGCCCGTACTACTTACAAGTATAATAAAATTTAAGCTCACCGGCTTTCTGTGACAGCCGGTGAGCTTTTTTGTTTCGGTGCGCGTCGCGCGCATCGTGTAGTTTATTCTTTTGCGATTCTCGTCAGCGGTTCTTCCCGCCTCAGGATTCCTGCCTCATCAGGAAAGCAAAGATCTGGAATGCGGTCTTCAATGCGTTGTGGCGGATGGT
>CAZMXF010000573.1:0-1870 GCA_964570015.1 uncultured Oscillospiraceae bacterium
ACGAGAGTGGGAGATCGAGAACCAGCGGGAAGAGACCGAACGCCTGCGTGCGGAGGGAAAGACCGAAAAGAACAGCAACACCAGTAAGAAAAAAATCCAGGCCAACGAGAAACAGAAAAGCGATGAGCGCAAAGCGGCTCTGGAGCGTGCAGATCGCGCCGCCCGACGTGAGCGCCTCGGCATCAAGGAAACGGAAAAGCCAGCCTCGCAGGTAGGAAACAGACGCTATGCGAGAGGCCGCGCCTATGTGCCCGACCGGTTCTCAAATCCCGAAGCGGCGGAAGCCGCGACTCTGGCCGCCGCGCAGGAGTCGGAGAATGCCGCTTCCATCGATGAGACGGTGGAAGACGATGTGACCATGCCGGCGGAAAGCCCTGCAGTTACGGAACCGGAACAGACAGAAGCACAGAATACTGCCGTTGAGCCTGCCGCAGAAGAGAACGGAGAAAACGCATGATCAACTATCTGGAAAAAACCGGCAAAACCGAAGAAGAAGCCATCGCGGCCGCTCTTCGGGAGCTCCAAATGGAACGGGATGACGTCTCAGTCGAGATCGTCGAACGCGCAAAATCCGGATTCCTCGGCATCGGAGCTCAGCCGGCGAAAATACGTGTAAGCTGGGAAACGGAAGATCCCGTATCAGTCCCCGCTGCTGCTGTGCACGCGGCAGAGGAAATGAAGACACCGGCAGAAGAACCCGTTGAAAAGCCCGAAGCTCCCGCAGAAGAGGAGAAGGCTTCCGCTCCCGCAGCTCCGGTGGACGAAGCGGCCGATTATGCAGCGGTGCGCAGCTTCCTCAGCGGCCTTCTGGAGCATATGGGCATCGAGGCGGAGATCAACATGAGCGAGAGAGAAGGCGGCGGAATCAACGTTGACCTTGCCGGTCCCGGGATGGGTGCAGTCATCGGACGCCGGGGAGAAACTCTGGACGCGATCCAGCATCTGACCAACTATGCCGTCAATCACGGTAGCGAGAAGCATCTTCGCGTCAGTGTGGATGCGGAGAACTACCGTGCCAAGCGGGAAGAATCGCTCACGAAGCTCGCTGAAAAAATGGCGGAAAAGGCAATCAAGTACAAGCGCAGCATGGCTCTGGAGCCGATGAACTCCTATGAGCGTCATGTGATCCATACTGCACTGCAGAATTACGAGGGTGTGACCACTGCTTCGACCGGTACGGAACCGAACCGCCGTGTGGTGGTCAGCTATGTCCGCAGTGAGCAGCCTTCCTCCCGCAAGCCCCAGAGCAGAGAGTGGGCCTGATTGCAGCCACATTACAGAAAACTCGTATCTGTGACCATTACCTATCATTCAACAGATCGGAGGAAAGAAAGCCATGTATTTTGAGAAGATCAGAGATGCCCTCGCGCAGCAGTTTGAGTTGGATCCGGAAACGATCACAGCCGAGACGAATCTGATTGATGATCTCGGTGCCGACTCTCTCGATGTGGTCGAGCTGATCATGTCCCTGGAGGATGAATTCGGCGTGAGCATCTCGGATGAAGACGCCGCTCAGCTCTACACCGTCGGGCGTATCGCGGACTATCTTGAGAACATGAAGTAATCCCTGTTTTTGAAACAGTAAAGAGCATCACCCGCTCCCCCTTTTGCCGGGAGCGGGTGATGCTCTTTTGTGCTGAAGTACAGTGCTGTTTTTGCAGGCCGGATCAGCCGAGATCGAAGTCGTCTGCGGAAATATCCACGGCGGCGGTATCGGCCGAGGTACGTCCCATGGCAATGGCCGCACGCTTACCCTGCGTTCCGGCCAGTTTCCAGGCATTTTCCCGGATCTGGGCTTCGATCCGCTCACAGACGTCCGGATTATCCACCAGGAACTGCTTGACGCCGTCACGGCCCTGAATCCGGTTGT
>CAZMXF010000574.1:0-1867 GCA_964570015.1 uncultured Oscillospiraceae bacterium
GCCGGAGGATTGCCGCGCTGCGATGCTCTTCGGCGGCAGAAGCAACAAGCTCTGTCCCTTTGCCTGCATCGGTCTCGGCAACTGTGCGAAGGTCTGCCAGTTTGACGCAATGCATATTATCAATGGCGTCGCAAAGGTAGACAGGATCAACTGCGTCGGCTGCGGCGCCTGCGTGGATGCCTGCCCGAAGGACATCGTGAAGCTGATCCCGGAAAAGCAAAAGGTCATGACCACCTGCTCCAACACCGAAAGGGGCCCACTGGTTTTGAAGGCCTGCAAAGCCGGATGTATCGGCTGCTTGAGGTGCCAGCGTGAGTGCCCGGCGGATGCGATCGTCGTGAAAGACAATCTGGCACGGATCGATATGTCCAAGTGCGTTCAGTGCGGACACTGCGCAGATGTTTGCACATCTCATGTCATTTCATATTTCGGACCGGAATACAAAAACCGCTGATCAAAGAGGAAAGGAAACGGAAGCATGGAATACACCCTGAAAGTCGAGGGCTTGATGTGCCCCAAGTGTGAAGCCCGTACGAAGAAGGCGCTCGAAGCAGTCGCGGGTGTGGAATCTGCAGTGGTCAGCCATACCGCCGGAACGGCCGTTGTCACCGGAGCCGCGCTGGATCCGGCAGTTCTGAAGGCCGCGGTGGAAGGCGCAGGCTACCACGTTGTGGACTGAGAAAAGAATCTGAAAAACTACAGGAAGCGGGGTTCCCGTCCGTTATGGAGGGAGCCCCGCTTCCTGTAAATATCAGGTGATAAACTGTTTCAGGTTATGAAGACGGCTTTTTGCCTGACGGCGCCGGACCGGTTCTGCCGTGAGGCCGAGGTTGGCCCGGAAAGTCCGAGTGCTAATCAGAGCGGAGAATCAGTTTGCCGGTGCGCGTCCCTCATCGGAGGAAAGCGAACCGAGAAGCTCAGCAGGCCGGATGCGGGATCATGCCCGGCGGTCAGTTCCGCCCGGTGCAGGTGTGCGATCGCCTGCGCGGCGGACAGGCCGATGCCGAAACCGCCGGATTTCTGGTTGCGGGAGTTGTCCGCACGGTAAAAACGGTCGAAGATCCGGTCCAGATCCGGAACCTCGGAGACGGTATTGGAGACACGCAGACAGACGCGGCGGTTGTCAGAACGGAGAGAGATCTCGATTTCACCATTCTCCGGACAGTACTTCACTGCGTTATCCGCCAGGATCGAACAGAGCTGAGAGAGAAGATTCCGGTCGCCCGTCAGCTCCAGCCCGTCGGTAAGCGTCATGCCGTAGCGGATGTTTTTCAGCTCTGCAGCTTCCCGGAAGGGAAGAAATACTTCGCGGCAGAGGGCGGAGAAATCCAGTACCTGCGGCTGTTCCAGTACGCTGTATTCATCCACTCGCGCCAGGGTCAGAAGGTTCTTCATCAGTTCGCTGAGCCGCCCTGCCTGGGAACGGATGTTCCGGCTGTACTTGTTCTCCCCGCCGCGCATCTCCATCGCGTCCACGTTGGCAAGGATGATGGCGACCGGCGTTTTCAGTTCATGCCCGGCATCGGTCACGAACTGCCGCTGCCGCTCCATGTTCTCCGCAATGGGGCGGATGGCCCGGCGCGAGAGCGCGATGACCAGCGTGAGCATCAGCAGCCAGCTGACGGAGCCGAGAAGGAGAGACAGCAGCGCAACACGCATCACTGCATTCCGCCGGACGGCACTGTCCAGAAAGACAACGCGGTATCCGCCCTCCGGACGGGGAAATATCTTATATCGATAAGATCCCGCGGTGCCGGTGGTCTTTCCGACAGCGAGCCCGAGCGCCAGCCCGGCGGCCTCCTCCTCCGTGACGGAAGCGATGTGGCTCACGTCCGTACCGAGTACCCGGCATTGATCATCCAGATCC
>CAZMXF010000575.1:0-1864 GCA_964570015.1 uncultured Oscillospiraceae bacterium
GGATCTGATGGGCGTGGGCAATCGCTGCGATGGCGTCGATGTCCGGAATGTCGGAGTTGGGGTTTCCAAGCGTTTCCAGATAAATCGCCTTGGTATTGGGCTGAACGGCGGCGGTCACTTCTTCCAGATTGTGGGCATCCACAAAGGTCGTCTCAATGCCGTAGAGAGGAAGCGTGTGTGCCAGCAGATTGTAGCTGCCGCCGTAGATCGTCTTCTGTGCAACGATGTGATCGCCCTTTTGCGCCAGTGCCTCAATGACATAGGTTACAGCCGCCGCACCGGAGGCAAGGGCCAGTGCACCCACGCCGCCCTCCAGAGCAGCAAGTCGTTTTTCCAGCACGTCCTGTGTGGAGTTGGTGAGACGTCCGTAGATATTGCCAGCATCGGTAAGGCCGAAGCGTGCCGCCGCATGAGCGGAGTTGTGGAACACATAGGAGGTCGTCTGGTAAATGGGAACTGCACGGGAATCCGTTGCGGGATCGGCCTGCTCCTGACCGACATGAAGCTGCAGCGTTTCAAATTTATAGTTGGACATGATGATACCTCTTTCTTTTTTGAATCGTTTGAAATTTTGGACCATGAGTCGGGAGATTAAACAGAAAGAGGTCACATTCGACCAAAGCGAATATTATGCCGTACCAGATATGCAAATCGTTTTTTCACAGGATCACCTCATAAACAAAAAAACCGGGGAACCCATTGGGTCCCCCGGAGAAGAGAGGCTGCGTCGGAGGGCTAAATGGGCAAGGCAAAGCACACACGCATTTCGCAGCGCATGTCACAACACATCATACAGTTGAAGTTTGCATTACGCATAACGGCCTCCGAAGAAAAACCTATCAAACCTATCGAGATGATATGTATATATCACATCCAATTTCCTTTGTCAACACTTTTTTTATTCCCTGAAGTGGCACATGATGTCTCCGGACATCTTCAGCTGGGCCAATGTGATTTTCATCTTGCCGTCTCCCAATTTCCTCTTGACAAAATGTTGCAAATGAAGTATAAACAAAACAACCTATAAAACTAATAGGTTAAATAGGGGGTATCATGAAAGCTGTTTTCGGGAAAATCTGCGCCTGTGAGCTGTGCATGTCTGCGGACATGTGCATGTGTCGCTGCGCCCGTTTTTCCGAGTTCACGCTTTCATGCGTCACTGTCTGAGCCAGCCTGTACAGACGGAGACGCAAAACCGGGGAACTCGGAAAAAGAGCTCCCCGGATTTTTTTTGCAAAGGAGAAAAGAAAATGGAAGCAGTCATTGGAAAGATCCTCGGAGAATTGGGTACGTTTCTGTTCGGACCCATTATGCTGGTCGTATTTTTCGGTGTTGGACTCTACTTCACCGTCCGTCTGCGCGGTATTCAGTTTACCCGTTTCGGAGCCGCTTTCCGGGAAGTTGTCCTGAACGTGGAGAAGAAGTCCGATGAGGGCATCGGGCAGATCCGCTCCTACAAAGCGCTCGCTACAGCCCTGTCCTCCTGCGTCGGAAACGGCAATATCGTCGGCGTGGCATACGCGATCGCAGTGGGCGGTCCCGGTGCGATTTTCTGGATGTGGATCGCGGCACTGGGAGGCATGGCCACCAAATTTGCGGAGATCGCGCTGGCGATGCATTACCGTGTACAGGACGAGGAGGGCAACTTCCGCGGCGGTGTCATGTATATCCTGACCCAGGGCATGAAGCAGAAAACCGTTGCGAAGATCCTGGGCGGCGCCTTTGCCGTCTTCACCGTTTTCGTCTCCTTTGTCTCCTGCGGCGCGCTGCAGGTCAACACCATCAGCAGTGCTGTCAGCGGCCTTGCGGGCGGCAGTACGGTGATTCCCTGGCTGATTGCCGGGGTGATCCTGATCGTTGACGG
>CAZMXF010000576.1:0-1861 GCA_964570015.1 uncultured Oscillospiraceae bacterium
GGCCGATCTTCCGCAGGAGATCCACCATGTGCCGCGCCGTGGTCATGCAGTTCATCCCCACCGCGTCCACATTCGGGTCCTCCTCCGCAGCTTTGCAGAGATCCCGGATCATCCGGCCGGCCGTTGTGAATCCGTCCGGCTGGACATTGAAGGACAGGATGATGAATGCTTCCGGAGCCCGTTCCTTGATATAGGCCGCGGTCTCATGAAGATAGAGGTCATTGCTGTGGGTCTCGATGAGGAAGTTCCGCATGCCGAGTTCCAGAAAGCAATCCACAACAAAGCGGTATTCCTTTTCCAGATCCCGGTCGTCCTGTTCCTCGATCGGGCCGATGGTCGAGAAGAGAAATGTCTCTTCCCTCGCCGCTCTCTGTGCGATCTCGCAGGCAGCCCCGATCAGAGCCCTGCAGTCCGCCTCCGGCATCCGCAGACGGTTGACACCGTAGGTGTTCGTCTTCAGCGCACGGCAGCCCGCCTCCAGATAGGCCCGGTGGATCGCCTCGACCTCCTGCGGATTGGTCAGGTTGGCCCATTCGCAGGCATCCGCGGCGGTGTTGTTGCGCTCAGCGTAATAGGTGCTCATCCCACCGTCAAACAGCAGGGTGTGTTCTTTCAGATAGGTCCTGATGTCCATCTTGTCTCTCCTGATTCAGCCCAGCACTTTGCGGGCGATGTCCGCGCTCTGCTTGGCATCCCTGGCATAATAATCTGCACCGATTTCTGCGGCATAGTCCGGAGTAAGCACCGCGCCGCCCACCATGATTTTACAGTCATGGCCGCTTTTCCGGATTGCCGCGATGGTATCCGCCATGCTTGTGACCGTTGTCGTCATCAGGGCGGAGAGCCCAACCAGCTTCACATCCTCGCGGATCACCGTTTCCACGATGGTCTCCGCCGGGACATCGCGCCCCAGATCGATCACGGTATAGCCGTAGTTTTCCAGGACCACCCGAACGATGTTCTTGCCGATGTCATGGATATCCCCAAACACCGTCGCCAGGACGATTTTCCCCTTTGAGACAGACCCGGTTCCGGACTTTGCAATGCGCTCCTTGATCACATCGAACCCGCCGCAGGCGGCGTTCGCTGCATTGATCAGCTGCGGCAGGAAGATCTCCTGCTTTTCATAGAGCTCTCCCACTCGGTCCAGCGCCGGAATCAGAAGCTGGTTGATCACGTCCATCTCCGACCGGCTCTCCAGCTCCCGTCGGGTAATGGCTGCGCTCTCCGCCTTGAGGCCGCGCAGGATGCAGTCGGCCAGGCTCATATCCTTTCCCGGCTTGGACACCGCTTTTTTCGTCTCGTTCTCCGCCCCTGCAAAGCGCCGGATATAGGCTTCACTGTCTCTGTCCTCACCGGAGAGAACCCGGAAGGACGCCACCGCGTCCATCACCTCGGCCTGGTTCGGGTTGATGATGGGCAGATCCAGCCCCGCATAGAGCGCTTGGGTCAGGAAACTCACCGTGATGTTCTCCCGGGCCGGAAGGCCGAAGGAGATGTTGCTTACCCCGAGCACCGTGTGCAGGCCGAGCTCTTCATGGACAACCCGCAGTGCCTTCAGCGTCTGAGCTGCCTGCTCCTGCTGGGCTGAGACCGTTAGGGTGAGGCAGTCGATGAGTACGTCTTCCTTCGGAATCCCT
The DNA here is from genome assembly GCA_964570015.1 of uncultured Oscillospiraceae bacterium. Taxonomy (GTDB): domain Bacteria; phylum Bacillota; class Clostridia; order Oscillospirales; family Oscillospiraceae; genus Limivicinus. The sequence goes on from CAZMXF010000576.1 coordinate 1,641, forward strand.
GCAGCAAGCGCCGCATCCAGAATCCGTTTTGCGATGGCGACGCGCTCCTGCCAGGTCTGCGGAATCCCGTTTTCATCCATGCAGAGGCCCACCACGGCCGCCCCGTACTTTTTACAGATCGGGAGGATGGCCCGAAGGGTCTCCGCCTTGCCGTTGACGGAATTAACGATGGCCTTGCCGTTGACGGCGCGAAGTCCCGCTTCGATCGCCGCGGGATCGGA
>CAZMXF010000577.1:0-1856 GCA_964570015.1 uncultured Oscillospiraceae bacterium
ATTCTAAAGAATACACCATAGTCACTGCAGCCGTCAATACGTGCCGCCTCCAGGAGCTCTTTCGGCAGGCCGAGAACATACTGCCGGAAGAAAAAGATCATAAAGGGCGGAACCAGATACGGCAGGATGACGCCGAAGTAGGTGTCGGTGAGATGGACCTTGATCAGCATCCGATAGAGTGGCAGCAGCAGGATCTCAAACGGTACCATCATCAGGATCAGCACGAGGGTGAAAACGGCATTTCTGCCCTTGAAGCGGTACATGGCGAGGCCGTAGCCGACCATCGAGGACAGCACCAGGCCGATCGCGGTCTGCAGGATCATGATGATCAGGCTGGACTTGTACCAGTGCCAGTAGATGCCGTCGCGGTAGGTGTTCAGCGCTTCGTAGTTCTTGAAGGAGCTGACGCCCGGGTCAAAGGTCAGGCTCAGCCCGTTGCGCAGCATCTCGGTGCCAGGTTTCAGAGAGCTGAGGAACATGAAATAGAACGGAACCATCAGCAGCGCCGCAGTGACAAACATCAGCGTGGTCGCAAGAACTGTCTTGACGCGCTGCCGTTTTCCGTCGATACGGTTGGAATGATTCATTTCAGTCCTCCTTTTTGAAAAATCCCATCGCGATCAGCTGAAGGAGATTGACCGCGAGCACCAGACCGAGCAGCACCAGGCCGACCGCAGAGGCCATGCCCATGTTGTTCTTGTAGAATCCCATCAGGTACATATAACCGACGATCGTCCTTCCGACTCCGCCGGGGTTGTTCTGTGCCCACAGGGCCACCGACTCCGTGAACATCGCAAAGCCTCCGAGCACCGTGATCGTGATCACGTAGATCAGGACCGGTTTGATGCCCGGCAGCGAAATATGGAAAAACTGCTGCACCGAGTTGGCTCCGTCGATCTTCGCCGCCTCATAGAGGTCGGTCGGGATCGCCTGAAGGCCGGAGATGTAGTAGATGATATTCACACCCATCCATCGCCAAAGGGTCAGCAGGACGAGGACAAAGTTACCCGTGTCGGCAAACATCAGCCAGTCCTTTGCCGGCTGTCCGAAGAGCGCCAGAACCCGGTTGGCCGGTGCCGTAGGCAGCGTCCCGAAGGCAAGTCGGAAAACGATACCGACCACGATGATGGAAGTCAGCGCAGGAATAAAGAAAACCGATTTGAAAAAGGCAGGGAATTTTACGCTGCTGGAGTTGAGGATCACCGCAAAGATGAGGGGAACGATTGTCAGCACCACAACATCCCAGAAAGCGTAACGGAAGGTGGTGGCAAGGGCCTGTTTGAAGTTGCGGTTGAACATTTTCTCATAGTTTGCCGTTCCGATCCACTGTACGCTGTTCGGGCCGTCAATCTTCTGAAAGCTCATCAGGATCGTACTGATAAAGGGGTAGAGATAGATCACAAGAAAGAAGATCAGGAAGGGCGCGATGAAAACGTATGGAACAACCTTTGGATTCGTAAGCCAGTGTCTCTTCTGCAGGGTCGTCCGGGACGACTCGTTCATGGTATCGCCTCCAAGTACCTAGTATCAAAACAGCCGGGACGGAGGAATCCGCCCCGGCTGTTGTCAGGTATTCTTAAACAAAGGGGTTGTTGGGCCGGATGCAGCTTACATGATCTCGTCGCGCAGCGCTTCAGCGCAGTTGTGGGCGATCTCGGCCGGATCGACTCCGCCGATGACGAGGTCATAGGCCATCTGGTTGCGGACGATGTCGGCCGCCGCCGGGAAGTACTCGGTCAGGCAGGTATCCGGGATGTCGTCCAGGATGGTCTTGAGCATATCGAAGATGGTGTCGTCTTCGTAGTAGTCAAAGAACTTGTTGGGCGCCTTCATCTCTTCGGAGCCGTAGACATCGG
>CAZMXF010000578.1:0-1852 GCA_964570015.1 uncultured Oscillospiraceae bacterium
TGCCGATGTCCTCGCTCGCCGAACAGAGGATCCGTCTGCAGATCCCGGTCAGATCTCCCACTTCGATCGCTCTCGCCAGATAGTGCAGTGCCGCATCGGGATCGGAACCCCGAAGCGATTTCATCATTGCCGACAGTATATCAAAGTGCTCGTCCCCGTCCCGATCATAGCGCATCGCACTCTTCTGTGAGATCAGCATCGCATCTTCCAGCGTAATCAGCTCTCTGCCGCTCGACGCGGAGAAGAGCAGCTCCACCGCATTGATCGCCTTGCGCACATCTCCGCCGCAGGCCTGGGCGATCCGTCGGACTACGCCATCCTCCACCGTCAGGGGTCTCTCCCTGCGTCCGTTCAGGATCTCTAACGCCCGTTGGACCGCGGTTTCGGCATCCCGGGCTGAGACAGGCTTGAACTCGAACACCGTCGACCGGCTCAGGATCGCTCCGAACACGCAGAAATACGGGTTTTCCGTCGTGGAGGCAATCAGGGTGATCCTGCCGTCCTCGATGAACTCCAGCAGGCTCTGCTGCTGTTTTTTATTAAAATACTGAATCTCATCCAGATAGAGCAGCACTCCGCCCGGTGTCAGGAAGGTGTCCAACTCATCAATGATCTTCTTGATGTCTGAAATCCCGGCCGTTGTCGCGTTGAGCTTTCGGAGGCTTCTCTGTGTCCGTTCCGCGATGATCCGCGCCACGGTGGTTTTTCCGGTTCCGGACGGGCCGTAAAAGATCATGTTCGGCGTACTCCCGCTCTCCACGATCCGGCGCAGCAGGCCGTCTCGGCCCAGAATATGCTGCTGTCCGACCACATCGTCCAGGCTCTTCGGGCGAATCTCATCCGCAAGCGGTTTGTAGGTGCTGTCTGTCATATTTCTCCCGCTTTCATGGAAAGAGCTGCCCTCTCAGGAGGGGCAGCTCTTTTCTCAAAATGTACGCATTGTACGTTTACGGCGGTCAGTCTGTTTCGTTCCCGTCCTCCGGATTGTTCTCTTCCGACGGGTCGGGTTCCTCTTCGCCGCTTCTCATGTCAAATTCCAGTGTAGCGCCGCAGTTCGGGCACTGGATCGATCCCTCGTCCAGCGTCTCATCATCAAAGCTGATCTCTTCTCCGCAGTTGGGGCATTCGACCTCATAGAAAATCCCGTTGTCGGAATCTTCCGGTTCCTCTTCGTCTTCGTCCTCTTCCTCATCGTCCAGGATGCGGAAGTTTCCCCCGCCGAAGGGATAATAATCCTCTTCTCCGCCATCGTCTTCGTCATCGAAGTCCTCGTAGTCCTCCTGGAACAGTTCCTCCAGGTAATCCAGGCTTACTTCGACCTCTTCCAGTGAATCCGACAGCTGTTCATGGTCGTCCCGCAGTGCGGTCAGCTCTGCGGCCATATCTCCGACCAATTCCGCCAGCACATGCCAAAGTTTTCCTTCTCCGGCTTCGGGGTCAAGTCCCTTTCCTTCCACCAGCCCTTTCAGGTAGGCGGCTTTTTCCGTAATGGTCATCTTCAGCAAACCTCCTTTGCGGCATCGATCTCGCGCCGGTCGGTTCCGGCCTTATGCTCTGGAGAGATACTCTCCCGTACGGGTGTCAACCTTGATCTTCTCGCCCGGCTCGATGAAGAGCGGGACTTTGATCTCGGCGCCGGTCTCCAGGGTGGCAGGCTTCGTAGCGTTCGTGGCGGTGTTGCCGGCAAAGCCCGGATCCGTCTCGGTAACCTCAAGCTCCACAAAGAAAGGCGGCTCGACGTTAAAGACCTTTCCCTTGTAGGAGTAAATCGTGCATTCCATGTTTTCCTTCACGAACTTGATGCAGCCGCTTCGGGACTCACATGCCCGATGACCGGTCCGCGTGACGCACC
>CAZMXF010000579.1:0-1851 GCA_964570015.1 uncultured Oscillospiraceae bacterium
GCGCCAGGCGCCCTCGGAACTCTCCCAGTATTCGTTTTCCACCTCGCAGTCCGGGTGCAGCTCGCGGTAGTGGTCCACCTGCTCCGGCGGAACCGGACAGGAGAGAAACGGCCCGAGGAAGAAGCGCTCCAGCTCCAGGTCATAGATCGGGCTGATATCCTTCAGGAGGGGACAGTGTCCCACATTCAGGTGTTTCAGGCTCTTGATCCCGGCGAGCGGGGACAGGTCGTCCGTCCGGGAGTAGAAGAGTTCCAGATACTCCAGCTTCTCGCAGTCCGCCAGCGGTGTCAGATCTCCCAGCGGATTCATCGCGATGATCAGCACCTCGAGGTCCGGCAGATACCGCACGAAAGAGAGGTCTGTGATATCCTCGTTGTGTCCGATATCCAGGAACCTGAGTTTCGTAAAATACTTAAATTTTTCAAGATCGTGGTTTGTGACATTGCCGCCGATGGAGGGGCTGGAGGCCAGGATGCGCGTCGCATCGGTGCGGGCGGTATACTGCAGGCCGAAGTTGATGCGCCAGACGACCTCGGTCTTCGGGAGAGCATCCCGGATCACCGCCATGTCTTCGTTCTGCACGCCGCAGCTGTCCATCACCAGTCGCTTCAGGTTCGGCATGCGTTTGGCGGTTTTCAGGACATCCCGCCATCCGTCGCCGATCCTGATGTAGCTGAGGTCGAGTTCCTCATCCTCCAGGCTGAAATCCACGCCATAGAGATTGAGACGCTCCGTCTTCTCTCCGGACGGCGCTGGCTTTGCCGCGCCGCAGCCGATCAGGACCAGTCCCAGGACCAGAAACAGCAGCAGGATTTTTTCTTTCCGTTTCATACCCTTCACACCCGTTTCTTACCAGCCGACATATTGCCAGGTCGGGTCATTCCATTTTGTGCTGTAGAGCAGCCCGTCGTACCCCATCTGATCCCTCAGCAGGGCATAGCGCGGCGCATAATACTGCCGCTCTTCTGAGTAATAGGGCTGTTTCTTATACCATTCCAGTTTCTCGCCCTCGAGGCAGGCCGCCCGCCGCCAGGCGCCCTCTGAGCTTTCCCAGCTCTCGTTGTCCACTTCACAGTCCGGGTGCAGTTCGCGGTAGTGATCCACCTGCTCCGGCGGCACTGGGCAGGAGGCGAAGGTGCCGAGATAGAAACGCTCCAGCTCGAGGTCATAGATTGGCGAGATATCTGTCAGATACGGGCAGTGTCCTACATTCAGATGTTTGAGGTTTTTGAGTCCGGCCAGCGGGCTCAGGTCATCGGTCATGGAATAAAACAGTTCCAGATACTCAAGCTTCGGGCAGTCCGCCAGCGGGCTCAGGTCTCCCAGCGGGTTCATCGCGATGATCAGTACTTCGAGATCCGGCATGTACCGGGCGAAAGACAGATCCGTGATCAGTTCATTGTGGCCGAGGTCCAGATACTTCATCTTTGTGAAATACTTGAACACCGCGACATCGCTGTTCCCGAGTTCTCCTCCGACCGAAGGGGCGGAAGCGAGGATCCGGGTCTCGTTCGTCCGGGCAGTGTACGCGCCGCCGAAGTTGATGCGCCAGACGACCTCGGTCTCAGGTAGCGCATCGCGGATCTTCTCCATGTCTTCATTTCCGACGGCACAGGTATCCATCAGCAGAGTCTTCAGATTCGGCATGCATTCCGCAATTTCCAGAACTTCGGGCCAGGCATCCGCGACGTAGTGATAGCTGATGTCGATCTCCTCATCCTCCAGCGTCAGCGGCATGTCGTAGAGCGTGAAGCGATAGCGGATCTTCGCGTCCGGAGCCGCCTCCCGCAGGGAGCGGATCAGCTTCCAGCTTGGGGGATTCTTTTCCTCGTCGCTGCCCAGCTCGATGGT
>CAZMXF010000580.1:0-1832 GCA_964570015.1 uncultured Oscillospiraceae bacterium
TAAAAGTCCTTGACCGTGCGCACCTGCTCAAACAGCCTGGGGCCGTTCTGATCCTCAGCGAAGTTCAGCTCGATATAGTTTTCAAAGAGCTGCTGCCCGACATGGCGGATGATGAAGGTCTTACCGATCTGCCGCGCTCCGTCGATGATCAGTACTTTGTTGGAGTCCGACTTCAGATAGCTCTCAATAAACGGCTGGATTTTCCGATATAGCATAGCGCACCTCCGCACTTTTCAGCAGGGTCAACGTCCGGGGAAGAACACATTTCAATATTGCATGCAATATAAAATTCGCACATTTCAATACTTATTATACTCAAATCATCGCACAAATCAATAGCCTTTGTGTGAAACCTGTACCGGTCAAGAAAAGAAGTAGGCCCGGGCTCTGATTGTGCCTGTTTGCGGCGCTTTCGTACAAAATGAAACTCTTGTCAGGACTGTGGAGACATGATAATATCTATCATGCAGCTCGGATCGCCAGGAGAAAACGCAAAATGGAATCAATGACATTCAGAAGAGCATCAGAAGCGGATATGGACCAGATCATGGCGTTAGTCACGGAGACATTTTCCGGAGAACAACGTATCCCGCTTGAACTGATCCCTATTCCGGAAGAATTGAGCCCGCAGTGGTGGTGCGCGGAGGACAGCGGAAAGATCATCGGTTCTATTGCACTCTACAAAGATCATAACGAGTGGCATATGGGCAGGTTCGCCGTTACTCCGGAAAACCGCGGCTGCCACCTGGGGACCATGCTGCTTCAGAGCGCGGTTCGGGAAATCTTCTCATCCGGTATAGAAGAAATCTACTGCGAGGCAAGAGATACGACTGTACATATTGTGGAAAAGCTTGGCGGAAAGATTACCGGCGATCCTGTTCCGTTTTATGACGGGAACGTTACTCCGATGATCTTGAAAAGGATTTATTATTTTGATGATTCAGTTGACAAAAGATAGAATATAATCATCTGCGTAAGGACGGTACAGAATGAAACTGTTATTCATCCGGCATGGTGAACCGGATTACGAACACGACAGCCTCACGCCGGAAGGGTTCCGGGAGGCTGAATGCCTTGCAGAGCGTTTATCTCAACTTGATATAGCGGAGATCTATGTTTCCCCAAAAGGAAGAGCGAAAGCTACGGCGGCCCCTACTGCAGAAAAAACAGGAAAAACTCCTATCGAATTTAACTGGTTGAAGGAATTCACGATTCCGGTCAAGCGTCCCGATAAAAACGGCGAAGTAATCAACATTCCCTGGGACTGGCTACCGCAGGACCTGGCTCAGTCGCCGGCGCTCCTGGATCCGGTGAAGTGGCGGGAAAACAGCGTATTCGTTGAAGCCGGGGTGGGGGAAGCATATGACAGGATCGTATCCGAATTTGATTCCCTGATCGCATCGCACGGGTATGTTCGTGACGGAATGATCTACAGAGTTGAATCTCCCAATACCGATACGCTTGTCTTTTTCTGCCATCTGGGTCTTGCCTGCCTTTTGATGAGTCATCTGATGAACTGCTCCCCCATGGTTCTCTGGCAGGGCACCTGTCTCGCTCCATCTTCCGTTACAACAATGTGCACGGAAGAGCGGAGGCCGGGAATTGCGGTGATCAGAGCACTTTCGATCGGAGATACATCACATTTGTATAAAAACGACATTGAGCCGTCCTTTGCCGGAAGATTCTGCGAAATATATGGAAATGGTGACCGAATTGACTGAAAGGCGCAGCTATTATTTTCTCCGTTGCCGTCCTTACAAAACCGGAGAGAAGGGAACCTGATTATAGAAAAACCGCTCCAAACGCCGGTGACTTTGGGGCGGTCTTTCTTA
>CAZMXF010000581.1:0-1827 GCA_964570015.1 uncultured Oscillospiraceae bacterium
CAGGGAATTCCATAAAGGATACCAGTCAAAACTCATGAGGATACTCCGGGACAGCGGGACGGAAGAGCTCTGCCCGCTGTCCGATTCATCAGTAGATTATGCCGCCGGCGTCACTTCCGGGGATGCCTCGGGTGCGGGCTCGGCTTCTTTGGTCATTGCGCTGAAACCGACCGCTTCAAAGACCTCGGTGGCCTCCGGTCCGGTCAGGTAATCCAGGAAAGCCTGTGCGGCTTCCGGATTCTTGCTGATATTCAGAACCGCTGCGGGATAGATGACCTGGCCGCACATTTCGGCCGTGGCCGCATCTACATTGTCCAGTTCCGCAGAGAACGCATCCGTGGCGTAGACGACGCCGCAGTCAACGCTTGCTTCCTTCACCTGCGTGGTAACTTCCTTCACGTTGGTGCCGTAGGTGAGGACGCCGGCCTTGGCCAGCGCTTCTTCATCGAGCCCGTAGAAAGCGAGAATCTTCTGGGTATACTGTCCGACCGGAACGTCACTGTTGCCCATGGCGAGGAATACGTCTCCGGCCGCCAGCAGTTCCGCCAGCTGGTCGAAGCTCTCGATCCCCTTGGGATTGCCTTCCGGAACCGCCAGAACAACCTTGTTCTCCAGGAGGTTGATCCGGCTGCCCTGCAGGACAAAATCAAGACCGTCCGGGTTAACATCCTTGTCCTTGGAGGCATCGAGCTGGTTCATCTGTTTCGGAGCTGCGGAGATGAAGACATCGCAGTCCGCCCCCTCCTGGATCTGGGTCTTCAGAGTACCGGAGGAGTCAAAGTTGTAGACCAGGGTCACGTCGGGGTTTTCGGCCTCGTAGAGTTCCTTGATCTGGTTCAGTGTCTCCGTCATCGAAGCAGCGGCAAAGACGATCAGTTCCGTCTTTGCCGCGTCGGCGGCGAAGGCACTCGGTACGGCCAGCGCAAACAGCATCGTCAGCGCCAGCAGCAGGGAAAGTGCTTTTTTCATGTGGTTTCTCCTTCTTCCCATTTTTCAGGGATTCCATATTTATATAAACGGGTATTTCACCGTCTATATATGCGAGGATTGTCCAGCACTCCGCCGCCGGCGGAGTGTGACAGGAGAAAGAAAACGGGTATTTCACCGTTCATGGGTGCTGGGATTGTCCAACTTCCCTGTTTTTTCAGGGTGTGACTGAGAATTCTGAACATGATTCAAAGCCTTATTCAATTGTGAGCAGTCCTCGGTCTCTTATACTCCTTTTCCAAAGCCGCAGTTCGGGAAGTGACAGACCTTGCAGTTGAGGCACAGACCGCCGTGACCGAGCCCGGCCAGGTGCTCTTTTGTCACCGGTGTGTCGGTGACCAGATACGGCAGCACCAGGTCGAAGATCGTCCGCTTTGCATACATCACGCAGCCGGGCAGGCCGCAGACCGGACGCCCGTCGTCGGTGTAGGACAGCAGGAACATCGCCCCGGGCAACACCGGCGCACCGTAGGAAACGATATTCGCGCCCGTATTCTTGATGGCAAGCGGGGTTTTGTCATCCGGGTCGACGCTCATGCCGCCCGTGCATACTACCATCTCACAGCCTTTGTCCAGCATGTCCAGGATGGCGGCGGTGATTTTCTCATGATCGTCATTGAGCACCACATGCTCCTGCATCTCACAGCCGAACTCCGCCATCTTTGCCTGAATGACCGGCGTAAAGGTATCCTCGATGCGCCCGTAGAAGACTTCGTTTCCGGTGGTGACCAGACCGTACTTTTTCGGCTTCACCGGGAGCAGCCGCATGATGGGAGATTCACCTGCCGCCTGCTTTGCCGCTTCCATGCGCTCCTTCTTGATCACCAGGGGGATCACACG
>CAZMXF010000582.1:0-1826 GCA_964570015.1 uncultured Oscillospiraceae bacterium
CTGACCAGGCCCGCCGTGGAGGCGGGAGAACGGCTTGGCTTTCTGCCGGGAGATCTGCAGAGCAAGGTCGACCCATATCTGAGACCGCTCTATGATGCGCTGTTTGACATGTTGGGAGCGGATACCTACCAGAAGTACTTGGAAAAAGGAAACATCGAGGTCGCACCGCTGGCCTATATGCGCGGCCGTACCCTGGACGACAGCTTCATTATTCTTGACGAAGCACAGAACACCTCACGGGAACAGATGAAGATGTTTCTTACCAGGATCGGCTTTGGTTCGAAGGTTGTTATCACCGGCGACATCACCCAGATTGACCTGCCGGAAGACAAGGTCAGCGGGCTGAAGGTTGCAATGCGGGTGCTGGAAGGCATCGACGATATCGCCGTTTGCACACTGACGGGTGCGGATGTGGTCCGGCACAGACTGGTGCAGAAGATCATCGAAGCCTATGAGGTCTATGAAAAACAGAATCCTTCAACGGAAAGTACAAAGACGCCGAAGAACGGCGAGAATCGAAATCAGGCCGGAAGGACCGGAAACCGCTCTTCGGGCGGGCAGAACCCGGTGACGAGACGCCCGAGTGCGAGAAGTGCCGGACAGAACGGAAGGAGACGCGGCCATGCATGAAATCGCAGTCAGCAGAGAAGTGAAAAACCTCGGGCACAGAAATGCGGCCTCCCTGATTCGTAAGGCGGCGGAGAAGGTGCTGGCGGCAGAGAATGTACAGGTGCCGTGCCTCATCAGCGTTATGCTGACGGATGAGGAGGGAATTCATCGTGTGAACCGGGAGTTTCGCGGGGTGGACCGGGAGACGGATGTGTTGTCCTTTCCACTGAACGAACTGACCCCGGGAGCGTTTGAACCCAAGGATTGTGAGCACGACTGGGAGACCGGTGCGGTGATGCTGGGAGATATGATGATCTCGATCCCTGCCTGTGAAAAACAGGGAGAGGAATTCGGCCATGGCTTTGAAAGGGAGATTCAGTATTTGACGGTCCACTCTGTCCTGCATCTGCTGGGATACGATCATGTGGATGAGGGGGAGCAGAAGAGACAGATGCGCGCCCGCGAGAAAGCCATCATGGGCGATCGGGACTGAGAAGCGGATAAACAAACGAGTGAACGGAGAAGAGAATGAAGACAGAACCGATAACTAAGAGCGCGATGATTACCATCTGCGGCAGACCCAATGTAGGCAAATCGACCCTCACCAATGCGCTGGTCGGGGAAAAAATAGCCATCGTTTCCAGCAAACCACAGACGACCCGCAACCGCATTACGGCGATTGTGAGCCGTGGGGAGACCCAGTTTGTGCTGATGGACACACCGGGCTTTCACAAACCGCGGACCAAGCTCGGCGATTACATGGTAAACATCGTGCGTGAGAGTGTTGCGGACGTGGACGGCGTGCTGCTGGTGGTAGAGCCGATCCCGGCCATCGGGCCGCAGGAAGAAGCGCTCATTTCAAGAATCGAAGAGCAGGATCTGCCGGCAATTCTCCTGATCAACAAGATCGATACGGTCGAGAAGGAGAAACTGCTGGAGGTCATGGCTGTTTACGGCGCACGGCACAGCTTTGATGCGATTCTCCCGATTTCGGCGAAGACGGGAGAGGGGCTGGAGGAACTCCTGACAGAGCTGGAACGATATGCGGAAGAAGGCCCGCATTTTTTCCCGGATGACATGATTACCGATCAACCGGAGCGGCAGATCTGTGCCGAACTGATCCGTGAAAAACTGCTCCTCTGCCTGGAGAAGGAAATCCCCCACGGTACCGCGGTGGAGATCACTTCCTTTTCGGAACGGGACAACGGGATTGTGGA
>CAZMXF010000583.1:0-1822 GCA_964570015.1 uncultured Oscillospiraceae bacterium
TCCTCAAAGCGCGCAAACGCCTCCCGGACCACTCTCTTGGTCGGGAAAAAGATATCATAGGCATGGAACCAGTCCTGGTACACATCCACATGGGCGTCGATCCCTGCCTCCTGCAGATGCCGGACATAGTCCAGCGTCTCGCAGTAGAAGGGTTCGATATCCCCGACATAGGTATAGCAGGGCGGCAGGCCCCGGTAATCTTCGCAGCGGGCCGGAGCGGCATAGATCGGGACAAGATCGGTCCCGTAGGCGCTGCGCAGATACCGCTTCCACGCCTTGCGGTTGCGCTTTGTGTTCCAGTTCGGCGCGTGGTTGTCCCGTGAAGACGGCGTGTCCCGATCGTCCAGCATGGGATAGAGCGGCATCTGGTAGGCGATGTTCACTTCCCCGCGGTCCCGGGCCAGCATACAGAGGGCGGCCGCCATTCCCCCGCCGGCGCTCTCGCCCCCGACCATGATCTGATCGGAGCGGACGCCAAGCTCCTGCGCATGCTCCTTCAGCCAGAGCAACGCCGTGTAGCAGTCCTGCAGGGCGGCGGGATAGGGGTGGTGCCGGGACAGCCGATAGTTAGGGGCGATCAGGACCGCGCCGAACTTGACCACCAGAGAAAGGGCCCTGGTGCCGAAGATTTCCTCGGCGGATCCGGACTGATATCCTCCGCCGTGAACCCAGAGGACCCCGGGCACCGGGTGCGGGTGCCGCTCCAGCGGCCGCAGAACCAGCAGGCGGATCTTATGGTCCCCCACCGGAAGACTGTGCTTTTCCGTGAGAAACAGATGCTTTTTCATGGGCACTCAGAAGAAGAAGCGCCGTTCCAGCTCATGGCGCATGGACGGAATGATCCCGCAGAGCAGCAGGAAGATGCCCGCCGCCGCAAAGCCGCTGAGAGAATACAGACTCCACAGAAACATCGGTGTTCCAAACGTCAGGTGTTCAAAGAACTCCACCAGCACCGTGAAGCAGCCCAGCACGATCAGGAAACCGCCGAAAATGAAGAGCCTTCCGCCCCTCACATACTTGAGCAGGCAGATCATGCTTGTGGAGATCAGGCAGCTTCCGATCACGACCGGCAGCGCGAAGCTCAGAAACCAGCGTCCTCCGGTTGCCGCACAGATATAGAGCACGTACAGCGCAACCGCCGCATGGTCCACCGGCACAAAGATCTCCCCTTTCGGCTCATGGAACCACTGCGGCAGAAAGGCGATGATATAGAACAGGCCGATGCCGCCGATGGCATATCCTCCCCAGCGCAGTTCGCCGTAGAGCCGGAAACAGACGATCATCACGACGACGATTTCCACAGCCGCCAGGATCGTCATCCCCAGCGCAAGGGTTCGCCCCGACTCGCGGTGCCGTTCCGGCAGACTGTCCGGATAGCTTCTCTCCCGGACGATCTGATCCGGGTTCCAGACGGGGGTCTGGCAGAGGGGGCAGGTCTCGGTCCCATCCTGCAGTTTTACTCCGCATTTGACACAATACATTTCTATCTCCTGTTGCTTTCGATCTCCACCGCGATCCCCAGATCCACCAGTCTTGAGAAGAAACGGCGTTCCAGCTCTGACTCGCGGATGTTGCGGATCATGTTGATATACGTTCTGCCGCCGTAGCTGAGCACCGAGCAGTTATTCGGGTAGCTGCGCTGCGGTCCGATGATGAACTCCATGCGTTCGATATAGAGTCGCATCTCTTCGGGGAGATCCACGTTTGTGATGTTCGAGATATTCAGGCAGCCGAAGCTCTCGCCGGTGCGCCGGTAGACCGCGTTCATCACGATGTTCTTCAGCAGAACCGGCGCCAGGCGAAGCACGATCAGCTGCTGGGG
>CAZMXF010000584.1:0-1822 GCA_964570015.1 uncultured Oscillospiraceae bacterium
GAAGACGAGCCGCCCTACCGCCTGCTCTGCAACGAGTACCCGGCGGCGAAGGACTGATCCTTCTCCGGAAACATCAATTTGAAAAAATGATCAGAAACACAGAGAGGGCGGACCGAACGGTCCGCCCTCTCTGCATGCGATGCGTGTCATGGTCTGTGGTGCATCGCAGCAGACTTATACGGCATGAAACTCAATGCTATAGGAGATGGCCTTACTTCCACCGGGGGAGAGCAGCTCCATGCCCGGCTTCTCGGCCAGCGTACCGGTGAATCCGGCATCGTCCGTACGGCCGAACCAGGGCTCCAGGCAGATGAAGGGCCCTTTGGGATTGGCCCAAACGGCCAGGAGCGGGAACTGCTCACAGAACACCGTGACACAGGGCGTTCCGTTCGGAAGAGCGATGCCGACAGAGCCGACCTGCCCGCCGGAGAAGATCCAGGTGTCGGGGATGTCCGCCTGATACGGCGCTACGCCGTCTTTCAGGTCCAGGGTGTGCAGCTGCTCCGGGAGGGCAAAGCCGGCGGCATTCGCACTGAAGTAAGTGAGACGATCACATCCGGGGAAGACGATGCGGCAGTCCTCTTTTCGGATCCCCTCGGGCATCAGAAAACCCGGATGCCCGCCGATGGAATAGTACATCGGCTCTGCTCCACGGTTTTCTACCAGCCAGTCGATGTGCAGCAGGCGCGGATTCTCTGCATCGAGCGTGTGCTTCACGGTGAGACAGAATTCATAGGGATAGATGGCCCGCGTGGCCTCGGTCGGCAGGAGACGGTGCGTGACTGAAGAGGCGGTCTCTTCCACGCAGGCAAAGTCCATGTCGCGGGCAAAGCCGTGCTGGGTCTTCATCGTGTATTCCCGCCCGCCGATGCGGTATTTTCCTTCTGTCACTCTGCCCACAAAGGGAAAGAGAATCGGCGAATGGCGGTTCCAGACCGAAGGGTCGGCGGTCCAGAGACGCTCGGCGCCGGAAGCTTTGTCCAGAACGCTGCAGAGCTCGGCGCCTGCATCCGCCACGCAGAGCCGGAGGGCTTCGTTTTCAAGAAGATGACTGCTCATGAGATTGTTCCTTTCCGATCGTTTTATATGATGGTATGATATGTTTTTCCGGGCTGCGACGATGCCGGGCCGGCCGGGAAAACGGACGTGTGCGGGGTGTGTAATGGGTTTACCTGATGTATACCGCAAATCGACGACAATTGCAAGCCCGGATTCGCGGACAGGATGCTATTTTTATAGGAAAGATCGACAAGAAAGAGTTGCGGTTTCGGGGATGGTTTGATATAATTTCAACACAGGCCGATATCTGACCGAAAGGGCGGCGGCCGAGTAAAAAACAGGAGGAAACGTCATGGACGACGGAGACAGTACCGGCACCGTACCGGGCCGAAGTTTCGATGAGCACGAGTGCGAAGCGTCTGAAGGCGTTTCCACCGGAAAAACTTAATATCGAGTTGCTTTGACCTGGGTGTCGGTTTTTCCGCCAGAACACCGCGGCCATTTTTCGGCTGCGGAGAAATCGGAAACGAAAAGGAGGAAAGCCGATGACAGAACACAAAGTTACCATGGAAAGCACGCTGAAAGCGCTGCTGGAAAAGAAAAAGTACTCTACCCTGAAGGATATCCTCGTCACCATGAATCCGTCGGACGTGGCGGAGCTGTTTGAAGAGATTGCCGATGAGCGGCTGCCGAGACTGTTTCGTCTGCTGCCGAAGGAACTGGCGGCGGAGACCTTTGTGGAGATGCAGCCGGAACAGCAGGAGCTTCTGATCCGGGGCTTCTCGGATGCGGAGCTGCGGGCCGTGGTGGAAGAACTCTACGT
>CAZMXF010000585.1:0-1820 GCA_964570015.1 uncultured Oscillospiraceae bacterium
AACCGATGGCAGCAAGCAGGAAGCCTAAGTTGCTGCCCCAGGAACTGCGATTGTTGTCCATACTTTACTCCTCTCTCCCACCGGATAGAAATAAAAAATTGAAAAGCCAGAACACTGATGAAGTCCCGGAGGTCGCCGCGTCGATGCGTCACAAGCGCGGGGAGGCCGGATTCCCTTCGATGAATACGGAACTGAACTTTTCGTCCGGTGTAATTGTGAACAAATTATAACATTGATATTGCTTTTTTCAAAACTCTGAATTATTATATATGTGATAACAAAATTTCATGGATAATCCGCTCCATAAGAAAGGCAAATCAATCACGATGGACAGCAAAAAGGTACACGCTCTGCTTCTGGCGATCGAAAAGGGCAGCCTGACCTCCGCCGCCACAGAGCTCGGATATACGCAGTCAGGCCTGACACATATGATGAACGCGCTGGAGGAGGAGCTCGGTCTGAACCTCCTGGTGCGCAGCAAGAACGGCGTGCGCCTCTCCCCTGCCGGTCAGGCACTGAAGCCCAGGATGCAGGCGTTCCTCGACGCCGCCGTTTCGCTGGAGGACGACGCCTCCCGCCTCCGTCAGCGCAGCAGCTCGACGCTGCGCCTCGGGGCATACTCCAGTGTCGCCAGCCGCTGGCTGCCGGCAATCCTGGCCTCGTTTAAAAAGGTCGATCCCGCCACTGACGTTATCATCGATGTCGGCGGGATTCCCGACATTTACGAAAAGCTCAAAAATGATCAGCTTGACTGCGCCTTCGTAAGCTTCGAGGAGCCGCTCTGCCAGGGGCTGAACTATATTCATCTGGCGGATGACCCCCTGCTCGCGATCGTCCCGGAGACGGATGACCATCTCGGCTTCTTCCCGGTGGCGGATTTTGCCGACCAGGATTTCCTGATGCCCTCCGACGGTTTCGACATGGACATCCTCCCTCTTCTAAATCATACCGGCAAGGAACAGCCGCGGATCCGCTATACCAATCTCTCGGACAGCGCCATTGTCTCCATGGTAGAGCACAATCTGGGCATGAGCGTGCTGTCTGAGCTGATCATGCAGGATATTCACAATTCCGTGAACGCCCTCCCGCTGGATCCTCCCGCCTTTCGAAAGCTCGGTATCGCTGCCAGCGACCGCCAGCAGAACGACAAGGTCATTCGGCGTTTTGTCCGCTGTGCGCAGCTCATCGTAAGCGAGATGTACCAGGAACAGCGCGGCTCAGTCATCTGAGCCGCCGTTTTTTATGCCCGGTGAACCCCGAAAATTCCCTCTTGACTTTCCTCCGCTTCTGCATTATAATGTTCTGGCTTTGAGCAAAAGAGAATAGTTTTTTGTTTTCGACAGACACGGAGAAGTCGCGTAGTTGGTCGAGCGCGCACGATTGGAAATCGTGTATACCCCATAAGGGTATCAAGGGTTCGAATCCCTTCTTCTCCGCCACACAAAAAGTCCTTGAAATGATACAAATTTCGAGGACTTTTCTTTATCTTCGCACCTATTACTGACTGAAAACCAAGGAGGCTGCTTACATGATTCTGTATGTTGACGCAAACGCATCCCGGGACGGAAACGGTTCCGCTTCCATGCCGTTCCGGCACATCAATGACGCGGCGCAGGCGGCTGTCGCGGGAGACGAGATCCTCGTCGCGCCCGGCGTTTACCGCGAAAAGGTGACGCCCCGCAATGCCGGCCGGGAAGACGCCCGCATCGTCTACCGCTCTCTGGAACCACTGGGCGCGGTCATCACCGGTGCGGAGCTTCTGACCGGCTGGACCCGCCACGAGGGAAACGTATGGGTAAACCGCGTGAACAACGGCGTAT
>CAZMXF010000586.1:0-1814 GCA_964570015.1 uncultured Oscillospiraceae bacterium
GAGATGTGGGGGCCTGTCTGGATATTGAGCGCAGGCCCGAGACGATCCAGGGAAACATCCGGGAAACCAGATTCCGCGATATCTGGGAGAACCGCTTTGCGCTCTTCCGGAAAGATCTCTCTGCCGAATCGGAATACTGCCGTGGATGCCGTCATGCGGATCATTGCCGCGGGGACGCGCATCACAGCTGGGATTATGACAAAAACGTGCCGCGGCTCTGCTTCAAAGGCATGTTGTTTGAGTGACCTGCTTCTCGGCACCCGGAGTACCTGGCTGTGTTACGGGAGCATTGCCGATATATCTGATAATAAGAGTCTATAAATAAGTGAGGAAATCGTGAACATGAGAAAGAATTGGAAAAAGTCCGTTTCTGTTCTGCTTCTGACGGCATTGCTCTGCGCACTGCCGGGTACTCTGGCTTGGGCCGAGGGTGGAACCGATGTCGGCGCGATCGTACCTGACGGCCCTGCCGGAAATCAGACCGTCGGTGAAGGCGGCGGGGCAGGTTCCGAGGGAACAGGCACCGGCACGGAAACAGGTGGCACAGCGACTGATACGAACCCCTCGGGAACGGCGGATAACCAGGGCGGCTCCGGTTCCGGCAGCACAGCCGGCGATGGCGCAGGCACAACGGGCGGAACAACTACTCCGGACGCTCCGACAGACCAAGGAGGTTCCGGGTCCGGGTCATCCCCGGTGATTGTAGATAACGGAGGTACCGTGATCGTGCCAGAAGACACTCCGACCTCCTTACCGACTACAACACCGGAAGCAACACCGTCTCCGTCTCCGTCAACAACTCCAACACCGACACCTACTCCGTCCCTGCCGGTTATCACGAAGGATCCGACAGATGAGACCGTGGATGCGGGCGGCGATTGCTGGTTTATTGCAGACTACAGCAACGCACAGTACGCAGTATGGCATTTTATCAGTCCGGACAGGAAGACAGACTACCGTTACAACGACCCGGCAGTCGCAACGGCGTTTCCGGGGCTGAAGATTGAAAACGGCGACCAGAGCAATCTGCATCTGAGCAGCATCCCCGCACAGATGAACGGTTGGGGTTCCTATTGTGAATACAGCAACAACGCCGGCAGCGTCCGGACAAGCGCTGCTGTTGTCTATGTGAAGGGCGCCCCTGCTGCAACACCGACGCCGAGCCCGTCTGCAACACCGACTGCGAAACCAAGTCCGAGTCCAACGCCGTCCGCGACCCCGACTGTGACACCCTCGCCGAGTCCGGCAGCTACCCAAATCCCGGTGGTAAGTCCGACACCGGAAGGAACCCAGGAGCCGCCCACTGCACTGAATCGCGGTGGAAAAATCTTTCTGCTTTTCGGGGCGGTTGCATTGGTTGTCGGCGCCGCAGCCATTGGGACGATTCTGCTTGTGTCCAAGCGGATGTCTGCAAAAGAAGCTTACACCTACAAGAGCGGTTCAAGACGCAGAAAATAATCATCATGTGCATCAGATAAAACCGGGGCTGCAGCGAATCAGCCCGAAGAACAAGAAGTCGAGACAGCTCAAAAGGGTTGTCCCGGCTTCTTGTTTGTAGTACAAACACTTCGCTCGTATTCATTGCCTCGCTTTTTTTCCTGCCCTTCTGCCTCTGCTGAGAGAGCGTAATCCTTCCATTTTAATCATGGATTCTCGCTTTTTCATTGACAACATGAACACCGATGGTGTTATATTGTTATATAGAATGATATCAAAGATTCCCTCATTCTCTGGAGGAACATCACATAGGAGAAGAAAGCCTTGGAAACGATCAGCGGTCTCACAAACTGGAAGCTTACCATACGCCGGGAAAA
>CAZMXF010000587.1:0-1810 GCA_964570015.1 uncultured Oscillospiraceae bacterium
GCAGAAAGATCATCGTCGACACCTACGGCGGCAGCGCCCCGCACGGCGGCGGCGCTTTCTCCGGAAAGGACCCGACCAAGGTGGACCGCAGTGCAGCCTATGCGGCGCGCTGGGCGGCAAAGAACGTGGTGGCAGCCGGACTTGCAAAGCGCTGCCAGATTCAGCTGGCCTATGCCATTGGTGTGGCTCAGCCGGTCAGCATCCTCGTGGAGACCTTCGGCACCGGCGTCGTTTCTGACGATGCACTGAGCAAGGCGGTGGAACAGGTCTTTGACTTCCGCCCCGCCGCCATTATCCGGGAACTGGATCTGCGCAAGCCGATCTACCGGAATCTCGCTGCTTACGGCCATATGGGCAGAGAAGATCTGGGTGTCCGCTGGGAAGACTGCGACAGGGTCGATGAACTGAAAAAGGCCGTGACCGTCGCCTGATCAATCACAAAATGAAATAAAGATACAGAACTGTTCCTGGCCGAACAAAACCGGCAGGAACAGTTCTGTTTTATGAACAATCGGCATTGACTTCAACCTCTTCCTGCCGTAAAATAAAATCAGCAAATTATCGAAAAATACAATCGCAGGAGGTTGAGTAAAAATGCTAAAAGATTTCAAAGGCTCGAAGGATGAAGACAGCTCTGCATTAAAGGCGGAGATCAAGGCCTTGCGGGAGAGGCTGCTGGCACAGCAGCAGCTGGTTCGCGACCAGAAGCTCCCGGTCATCGTGCTGGTGGAGGGCTGGGCTGCTGCCGGAAAAGGCAGCCTCATCAACGAGCTGATCAGTGAGATCGATCCCCGCTTCTATAATGTCATTTCCCCGGTGGTACTGCCGGAGAAGGAAGAACGCTATCCCTTCCTGTATCAGTATGCCAGTGCGATCCCGGAAAACGGGAAGATCATGTTCTATGACTCCGGCTGGATGGAGGGAGCGGTGCGGAAATTCCTCCGCCGTGACATCACCAAGAAGCAATATAAAGAACGTATCCGGTCCGTCAATGAATTTGAACGTCAGCTCCGCGACGGCGGCTACCTGATTCTGAAGCTCTTCCTGCACATTGATCAGGATGAGCAGCGCAAGCGGCTGAATGCCCTGCGGGAGAATTATGAGACGGAATGGCGAGTGACAGAGGACGACCTCTGGCAGCATCGTGAATATAAAGTCTTTCGGGAAACCTATGACGAGTTCATGGAGCAGACCGAAAAGACCGTCAAATGGCATGTCCTGGACGGGGACAAGAAACGGCAGGCTGCCCGCGATGCGCTGAAGCTGCTGGTGGAGATGATCGACAAGGGCCTGGAGAACGGCAGGTATGTCGGCAAGCCTTTCAGCGAGAAATTCCCCCTCCTGAAAATGCAGAAGCTCTCCGAGGTGGATCTGTCTCCGGCACTGGACGACGAGGAATACCGCAAGGAACTCAAGAAACTGCAGAAGCGGCTGGGAGAGCTGCACAATACGATCTACCGCAAGAAGATCCCCGTGATTCTCTGCTACGAAGGCTGGGACGCCGCGGGCAAGGGAGGCAATATCCGGCGTATCGCTCGGCCGCTGGATCCGCGCGGCTTCGACGTGATGCCCATCGCCTCGCCGGAGCCCCATGAGCTGAACCGCCAGTATCTCTGGCGCTTCTGGACGAGACTGCCGAGAAGCGGGCATGTCTGCATCTTTGACCGCACCTGGTACGGCCGTGTGATGGTGGAGCGGCTGGAGGGCTTCTGTAGTGAGGATGACTGGAAGCGCGCATTCAACGAGATGAACGAGTTTGAGCGCCAGCTCACCGACTGGGGCGCCGTGGTCATCAAGTTCTGGATCCACA
>CAZMXF010000588.1:0-1805 GCA_964570015.1 uncultured Oscillospiraceae bacterium
CCGTATTCGAGAAAAACTCAAACGCTATCTTGTGAAGGAGGGATTGCTTGTATGAAGCGGGAAACGATCTCGTTGATGCTCAACAGCGTGGATGACGATTATATCAGCGAAGCGGCGGTCTTTTGCCCGGAGTCCATACAGGAAAGCCCGGAAAGGATCGTCCACATGAAAAAGAAAAGAATCATTACTTTTGCTCTCGCCGCAGCGCTGCTCTTGGCTCTTGGCGTGACGGCCTATGCCATCGGTGTGCATACTGGCTTTTTCAACTCAGTTTTTGGAACTGGGCTTAAAGGACGTGATGAATTTGAGGTTGTTATCAGGGATGATTATGGGAAGCCTGTAACAACTGAACATTATCCCGCTATTGAGCGCGTAGATGTTGACGAGGAGTTGGCGGAAGACTTGACCGGTGAATATATTGCTTCTATCGGTCAAAGCGTTGATCTGGACGGCTTTACCTTCACCATACAGGAATCCTTGCTGGACGAAAATGGCATCGGCGCATTGACGGTACATGTATCCAATCCAAATGGACACGGACTGAAACAGAACGGGATTTATGAGAACGGAGAGCGTCCTGCCTTCGGATGGAATGTCTTTCCGCAGGGAGACGATATGCATATGCTGGATATGCGGGACTACATCCTTCCAGACTCGTTCAGCGACACAGAGGCAGATTTCGTCCTCTATATCACGCCATTTACGCCGCTTCCGGTCGACACAGGCTTGACGCTGCAAATCGTGGTCTACAAAGATGATGTGAATCCATCCGATTGGTCAAAAGCAGAGCTGACCATTCCTTCCCAAGAAAAGATCCCCTGCAGGGAACTGGCAGCAGAAGGAATTACAGCTATGATCTCTCCTGTTGGTCTGACGCTCCACTATGATGTGCCGGGCGCGATGGAGGTTGTTGACGATACGATCGAACTCGTTTTCTCCGACGGCAGCGTTTATACAATCATGGGAGAAAGCCTGGTAAACTTTACCGTTGCCTCTCGCAGTCCCGACCAAATGACGCTGTATTATTGTTTCAATCGTTTGTGTGACGCAGAGAATGTTACAGAGCTTCGCATCCATAGCCACTGGTATGCTATGACAAGCCCTGAAACGCACACTGTAGAAAGTACTCTGCGCTGAGAAAAACCTCGCCCGCCGCTTCTTCATCGAAGCGGCGGGCTTTTCCTCGGAAACTTGTCTCACCGTGAGACACATTTTAATAAAACTTAATGAACGGCAGTATTGACATGTAGGTCTATAAATGATAGACTCTTTTCAAGGTCGATAAAAGATAGACCTCAAAAGGAGGCGCTTGTATGGAAGATAAAAAACTCGGCGCGGTGGAAGCCCGCTTTGCCGATCTGATCTGGGATAACGCTCCGATCAATTCGACGGCGCTGGTGCGCTTGTGCGCAAGGGAACTGGACTGGAAGAAATCCACGACCTACACGGTACTGAAAAAGCTCTGCGAGCGCGGCATATTTCAGAACACAGACGGCACGGTGACGGCGCTTGTGTCGCGGGAGGACTTTGCCGCCGCGCAGAGCGAGCGCTTTGTGGAAGAAACCTTTGCCGGGTCTCTCCCGGCCTTTCTGGTAGCCTTCACCTCCCGCAAGCCGCTGTCTGCCGGCGAGGTGGACGAGATTCAGAGAATGATAGACGCTTACCGGGAGGGCAAGTGACATGAACGCACTGCTGATCAAGCTCCTGAACATGAGTGCGGCGGGCAGCGTGCTGATCCTGGCCGTGGTCGTGCTCCGCGCGGACATTGTGAAAGCCCGGAAGAAGGCGCTTCGGAAATTGTTGGT
>CAZMXF010000589.1:0-1794 GCA_964570015.1 uncultured Oscillospiraceae bacterium
CCTGATGGGCAAAGTCGTTTTTTGCCACAATCAGCAGCCCGGAGGTATCCTTATCGATACGGTGGACGATTCCGGGGCGTTTTTCCCCGCCGATGCCGGAGAGGCTGTCTCCGCAGTGCCAGAGCAGCGCGTTTACCAGTGTTCCGTCCGGGTGTCCGGGGGCCGGGTGCACCACCATCCCGCGGGGCTTGTTGACCACAACGAGATCCGCGTCTTCATAGACGATGTCCAGCGGAATCTCCTGAGGGATCAGAGGAACCTCCTCCGTCTCCGGCAGAAGCACAGTGATCTCGATCCCTGCTTCACAGCGAGTGTTCTTCTGAACCGGTCTGTCCCCGATTCGCACCGCGCCTTTTTCGATCAGACGCTGCGCCGCGCTCCGGCTCAGACCCGTAACAGTACGCGCGAGGAGAGCGTCGATTCGCTCTCCGCTCTCCTCGGCAATAATGGACAGAATTTCTTCATCCATATTCTTGTATTGTTTATCTGAATTCGTTCAGGATATCGTCCAGGGAGAATTCCTCCTCCGCAGCCGCGGCAGGTCTTGCCGCAGGTTTGGGAGCGGGCTTTGCGGCAGGCTGGGTACTGCGCGGGGCGGGTCTGGACTGCGCGCTCTGGGCGGGGGCTGCGTTTCTGGCTGCCGGTCTCGCTGCAGGAGCGGCCGCTGCGGCGGTCTTTCTCGCGGGAGCCTCGGCTTTCGCTTCGGCGCGATCCCAGCCGGCAAACGGATCGTCGTCCGACTGTACGGCTTTCGCCGCGCTGGTCCGTGCTTTCGGGGCAGCGGCCTTCTGCGCTCTGGCTGGCTGTTTGCGGGCCGGAGCCGGTGCGGGCTCTTCGTAATCCTCCTCGTCTTCCTCGGCCGCGGCGCGTTTTGCGCGCCTGGACTTCAGAGACTTGCGGGCGCGGGCCGGCTTCTCAAACTCCTCTTCGTCCTCGTCGTCTTCCTCCTCATAATCGTCTTCATCTTCATAACGGGAGGAGCGGCGCTTGCTGCGCTTCTGCTTTTTGCGGGACGCACGGGACGGTTTCTCATATTCCTCGTCTTCATCCTCGTCTTCAAACTCATAGTCGTCATCGTCGTCCCGTCTGGTTTTGCCGAAGATTACCGCCAGAGCAAAGACGATCGCGAATATCGTGATGAACACGTCCGCGAGGTTGAAGACCGGGAAATTCATGAACTCCGTCTTGAACATATCCTGTACATACCCGTACAGCACACGGTCAAGGCAGTTAGACAGGGCGCCGGCCGTTACCAGGACGATGGACCAGCGTGCCAGTTTTCCGGAGATCAGCTTTGTCGCCAGGGCAATGATCACCGCCACCGTAAAGACTCCCGCCACAATGATAAACGGGATTCTCGCTCCGCTTCCCGCCAGGAAGCCGAACGCGGCGCCGTCGTTATGCACATTGACCAGACTCAGGATCCCGGGGATGAATTCTTCTCCGGTCGAGGTCAGCGCAATGTGGCCCTGAACCCAGAATTTGATGTACTGGTCGGCAATGATGACCAGCATTCCGATAATAGCATACAACATAGTGATCTCCTATCTGCCGCATCTGCAGCGGTGAAAATGGATACTCAACAGAAATGATTGTGGACTCCATACCGGGTGGGCGGGGATCCGTCCACCCGTCTGGTTTTTACAGGTTCTTCAGGACCTCGGCACAGCGCGGGCAGAGGCCCGTCTCCGGCTCGGCATCGGTGGAGTGCATCCAGCAGCGCGGGCACTTGACACCCGGTGCTTCGCGGACGCTGATCTCCAGGCCGGGATAGGCGGTGCCGTTGTTTCTCGC
>CAZMXF010000590.1:0-1794 GCA_964570015.1 uncultured Oscillospiraceae bacterium
TGGCTTACGGCGCACAGTCCGGACTCCTGAACGGGTATGTGGATGAGGTGCACGCCGCTGCGCGGAACGCACTGCAGAGGAGCTGGAATCATCAACTCCTGGGAAACTGCAGCGTGGAGAAAACCCGGGCCTGGCAGGAGGTCCAGCTCCGCGTGCTCGACTTCTCCAAAATGCAGAAGGATCTGCAGACGGAGACAAGAGTCCAGCTTCTGGAGCTGGCCAGAACGATGAACCGGGAGAATGTCTACGACGCAGCCGGAAACTATGTTCCGGAAGCGGCCGGGCTGGCCTATGACCGGGCGATGATGAAGCTTCTGGAGCATCCGCAGAATTATTACGGAACCGTCGGATGCCCGGTGGAACTCACCCTCACCGGAGACGGATGGAAAATCATCCCGACCAGGACGCTGATCTCCGCCCTTAGCGGCACTCTGGGATGAACGATTCTGATTCTGAATTCTATGAATAAACAGCAGAAAACCCGCCGAAAGGCGGGTTTTCGTTGCCTGTGGAGATTATTTCCTGTGCTTTAGCTTCATGAAGAGATCCGGCGCCTGCTCTCCGACGAGAGCGACCACCCGGAAGGTGTTCAGGATCTGCCGGGGACTGCCTTTTCGGAGAACGCGGCAGAGGGTGTTGGCCGGAACACCGCCGGAGGTATCGCGACAGCGCTTCTGGACACGCGGATTGGAGCGGATCTCCTTCACATAGATGATGCGTCCCTCGTCAGAGAGCATACAGGACGGGGTGAACAGCGTCGTGATGCAGGAGAAGACGGACTTGGCAAACATATAGCGCAGGTCGGCGTCGTCCGGGATCCCGAACTTCTCACAGAGTTCCTGAGCACGGATGTCCGCCTCAATGCAGACGGAGAACTTTTTCGGATAGAACTTGGAGATCAGGCTCTCCCCGTTGTGCATGATGTAGCGGTACTTGCACTCGCTTCGCACGGCGATCATGGAACAGTGTTCCAGACAGTCGAAAACGAAGAGACGGTCTTCGCCCCAGAGATAGTCCCTGAAGCGAATCTCGTTTTCGCGCAGGAGCGAAGCGGAATAGAGCTTGGCCCAGACCTGATTCAGAAGATTCGCCTTATAGAGACGGGCGAAAGCGGTTTTCAGATCCTGGGGACGGACCAGACAGTCGAACTCGTTGTACTCCCGCTCCCGACCGTCAGCCTCGACAATGCAGAAACCCATCAGGATCAGGTCCGCGCCGCTGTCAGCTGCCTCCAGCGCATAGCCAAGCGCATCGGGAAGCAGCTCGTCGTCCGCATCGATAAAGGTAACGAAGGCAGCATCTTCACAGACAAGTTTGAGAGCGGCATTGCGCGCCTCGGCGGGGCCGTGGTTCTCCGTACGGACATAGCGAAGACGTTTGTCCCCGTCGGCCAGCCGACGTAGAATGGAAGCCGTGCGGTCGGTAGAACCGTCGTCCACGACAATCAGCTCCAGGTTCTCATGGGTCTGGCTCAAAACGCTCTTGACCGAGCGCTCAATGTATTTTTCGGAATTGTAGGCGGGCATGATCACGGAGACCTTCAGGCTGTTATTCTCGTTCATTGTCCATCCTCCTCAGTTCGTCATGATTCTGCTCCTGGGCGGAGCGATAACAGGCGTAGAGATAATCATACATCGGCATCAGCCGTTTGAACGCGCGGGTGATGGTGTCTGTGAGATCGGGGCCGAGCTGTGCCGGATCAAAATCACGCTCGCGCTCGAGGCCGACGCGCTTGCGATTGTACCAGGGGCTGATCACCGGACCGAGATCCTTCTTCACCCGCTTGTATTCCGG
>CAZMXF010000591.1:0-1786 GCA_964570015.1 uncultured Oscillospiraceae bacterium
GGTTCCGGATGCCCCTGCCGCACAAAGCCGCACATGCCGCCCGAGAGATCCAGCAGGTCGACCTTCGCCTTCTCCAGCATACAGCAGGCTTCGACCGCGTCCTCTTCTGTGGCGCCGCCGGGGAGATAGTCCGCTCCGCCCAGCCGGACCGCCACCGGGATCTGCTCTCCGACCGCGCCGCGGACTGCCGCGACGGTCTCCAGCAGAAAGCGCAGCCGGTTCTCCACACTGCCGGCCCCGTATTCGTCCTCGCGCCGGTTTGTCAGCGGAGAATAAAACTGATCCAGTAAATAGCCATGGGCCGAGTGGATTTCCACACCGTCATACCCGGCTTCCACTGCTCTCTGGGCAGCCCGGACAAAGCTCTGTTCCAGTTCCCGGATCTCCTCCGCGGTCAGGGGACGCGGTTTCTTCTGCAGGGTCTTTCTCAGTGCGGGGACATCGCTCGCCGATACCAGTTCTCCCCCGTTGAAGGGCTCCGCAGCGTTTCCGGCGTGGTTCATCTGAATGAAGATCCGGCTCCCGGCCTCATGCACCGCGTCGGTAAGCCGTCTGTGTTCCGCGATGCAGCTGTCCTCCGCAATGGAGAGCTGAGCGCTGTCCGCGCGGCCGGCCTCGCTGATGCAGCAGTGCTCTGCGATGATGAGCCCCGGCTCACTGCCCAGAGCGCGTGCGCGGTAATACGCCACCAGATCATCGGTGACGTGGCCCCGAAGGCTGTGATTCGACTGCATTGGCGGCATGACCAATCTGTTTTTCAGCTGCAGATTGCGAATCAGAATCGGATCGTTTAACATCTCGGCACCTACTTTTTCTTATGCTTTTTGTTCTTTGTCTGCTGTTTCCAGCGCTGCATGGCTTCTTCCTCAGCGCAGAGCTCACGATGCAGACGCCCGGCAGTCCACTTTTTGTTGTGTTCGGTGACCACGGCCTTCAGGCGGACGCTCTGTCCTTCCCTGCGCAATGTATCCAGCAATTCGTGAAACTCTGTCTGCGACAGCGCATGCATCAGCAGCAGCTCATCGGCAAACCTTTCTCCTTCTGCCGCGGCCATATCGGCTGCTCCGCCGGCTATAAGTGCTTCAAGCGTCTCACCCTGCCGTTCGGGCGGAATCTCCCGGAACAGCAGGCCCAGCCGCAGTGCGGTCAGGCGGATCGCGGTTTTCTTTTCCGGATCCTGAATATTAAACAGCAAGAGTTCTGCCATAGCTTCTCCCTCCCCGGCCCGTCACGGTCACGCAACGACGATGTTTGCTTTCCGTTTCCATCTTCCGGTCCGATAAAGGACGAAGGTGATGGTTGCGCCGATGATCCAGGTGACCAAAAGCGAGACATACATCATGGCGCAGTTGCCCTGCGGCAGCTCCGGCGTTCTGGACAGAGCCACAAGCCCGTATGCCAGCGGCACACGCACGATCACCGTGTTGATGATCGCGATCCACATCGGAGTCACTGTGTCCCCTGCTCCGCGCATGATGCCGGAGAGGCACTGCGTCACCTCCATCGCGATATACCCGACAGCCAGGATCTGCATCATCCGGTAGCTCAGGTCGATGAGTTCCGGTGTCTCGGTGAAGACTCCCATCAGACTCCGACCAAAGAGCAGGATCAGCGCTGTAACCACCGCCGAAACGCCCATGGCGGTCAGTGTTCCCTGCCTGGCCCCCTGCAGCACCCGGTCCATCTTTCCCGCACCGATGTTCTGTCCGGCAAAGGTCGTCATCGCTGTGCCCAGCGAGAACGCCGGCAGCATGACGAAGCCGTCGATGCGCATGACGATGACGTT
>CAZMXF010000592.1:0-1782 GCA_964570015.1 uncultured Oscillospiraceae bacterium
AGCTTCTCATAGTCGTGGACGTTCGGGATGTCCTGAATGGCGCTCTCGACCGGGATGACACGCATCAGGCCGTAGCCGTTCGGGATCAGGGGGGACATGGTCTGCATACGAATACGGGTGTACTCCTCGAAGGCGCGGCCGACCTCGGGGTGGGTGTCCAGGAGCTCCTGGTTGTTGACGAGCATTTCCATGATGCCGGGGGCGAAGATCTGCATGAAGTAGACATCCTCGCCGAGATTCTCGTCATAGGTGCAGCGGAAGACGCCGATCCAGGCGAGGTGCTTGGCGAGCTTCTCGACCTCTTCGACGGGCTTGCCGACCTTCTTCGCGAGGTAGGAAGCGGTGCGGATTTTGCGCAGGCCGGCCGCGATGGCGACATCCGCCTCGTCATCGGTCACGATGCTCGCAAGGCTGTAGTACTCGGGCGCGTTCTCGTCAATCTTGTTCACGACCCCGGTGAGTCCGCCGACGATATGACACAGTTTGACGATTTTCGGTCTCAGTTCTGCCATGGTTTTACTCCTTCTGATTGATTTTATTACTATTACGAATATTGTGTTTCTGCCGATATTATGCTTTTTTACATTATAACGAAAACCAGGGGCTAACGCAAGTTAAGCCCCCGGGAATGTATAGACAAAAATGGCATTATATCCTGATTTGGATGCGCCTGACCATGATGGCGGAGACCACGCCGATGACCACGCCGGCGATGATGCCGCTCAGCAGCAGGAAAGGCAGATAGTAGCGCAGGGCGTCGGTCTCGAGAATGATGCTCGCCATGGCGATCTGGCCGATGTTGTGGAGAATGCCGCCGGCGACACTCACGACGATCTCGGTGAAGCGGCCGCTCTTTTTCAGGAGGCCCATGCCGGCGAGACTCAGGACCGCGCCGGCGAGACTGTAGAACAGGCTCGCGACACTGCCGAAGAGCATGGAGACCAGGACCACGCGCACCAGGGAGATGGCCACAGCCTCTTTCCAGCCCAGCTTGTAGAGGGCGAAGACCACCGCGATATTCGCAAGGCCCATCTTCACGCCGGGGACCGCGACGAAGGCGGGAATCTGGCTCTCGACGAAGGAGAGAATCATCGCCAGGGCCGTGGTCAGGGCCATGACGGTCAGCTTTTTCGTCTTCATGTCCTTATGCCATTCTCCTCAGGTCATGCCGTCCACGGGAGAATCCTCCGCAGCGCCCTCCACCACGACGAGGAGGCGGTTCGGCAGGCAGGCGATGAATTCCCCGTTGCGGCTGATCTTCCCCATGCCCATGCAGACCTTGTCGGGGCAGTTGGCCTCGCTGACCCAGGCCTCACCGTTCTCGACCACGAGAATATTCGTGCCGCCGTTCAGGGGGAAGGTGCCGCTTTTCTTCAGCGGATAACGGCCGACCTCACGGCCCTCCACGGTGACGACCGCCTGAGCACCGGTGCCGGTGTCACGCGCCTGACGAGAGCGCAGGCCGAAAAACAGCGCAAGGGCCGCAACGAGGAGGACGGCAACGAGGATCAGGTCGCGGGTGTAGTTCGCCTTCGGGGACGTGTCGGGCTGATTGGGTTTTTCGGGTTTCCCGGTTCTGACGGGTTTCCCGTTTTCAGGCTTGTTCATGCTCTTTCCTTCTATAGAAAATGCCGCTGTCAGCGGCATTTTCTTCTTTTTCGTTCATGTCAGGGCCGCAGATCAGGATCTCAGCTCGAAGTTTCAGTTCAGGGTCGCAGATCAGGGCTTCGGCAGGATGACGTCGTTCCCTTCATACATCAGGAGGAACTCCTCCAGGCAGAG
>CAZMXF010000593.1:0-1774 GCA_964570015.1 uncultured Oscillospiraceae bacterium
TGGATGATGATGGCCTTCCTCAAGAGTGCGGACAACCGGCGTGAAGCCAGCTTTGCCGTCCGGCCAGGCGAGACCATCCGTTCGGCGGGCGACCGCGAAGCCGCCCGGGAAGCCCGACTGGAACAGCGGGCAGCGAAGAAACAGGCTGCCAGAGACAGCCGTGCTGCGAAGAAGCAGGCCGCCCGGGACAGCCGTGCCGAGAAGAAACAGAACAGGAGGGGTTCCGCTTCATGAAAAAACTCAATCGACGTGCCCTCTCCGTGATGATGATCTCCCTGTTTATCATTCTGGGCCTCTTCACCTACATCGAGCGCTTCCTCCGGGACGGGGAGAGCTGGGCAAGCTATTTCTCGCGGCTCAATTCCCTCTCCGAAGGATATGTCACCGATCGAAACGGTGTCCTTCTCGCGGCTTTCACCGCCAATGACAACAGTTTTAACGAGGACCGCAACACCCGGATCGCGAACTACCACGTCACCGGCGACTTCTGGAACCGTACCGGCAGCGGCATCCTCACGAATTTTGCCCGCCAGCTCCATGGCTACAGCCCTGTCACCGGCATGACCCAGACTAAGCGCATCTCTCTGAAGCTGAACGTGGATTCAGTTCTCGACAACAAGGCCTATGCCGCCCTCGCCGGCCGCAAAGGCGCTGTCGGCATCGTGAACTATCGCACCGGCGAACTCATCTGCATGGTCTCCTCTCCTGCCATCGACCCCGTTGAGAGCGATCCTGTCGCGCCGGAGGGTGTTTATATCAACCGTCTGCTCTCTGCATCCTTTACCCCCGGTTCCATCTTCAAGCTGATCACTGCAGCTGCGGCTATCGAGTGCGTTCCCACCATCTGGCAGCGCAGTTTCTTCTGCCTGGGTGAGGAGGAAATCTCCGGCGTTCTTTTTCACTGTCCTTTTGAGCACTATACCAACGACTTTCGCGGGGCCCTGGCCAATTCCTGCAATATTGCCTTCGCTCAGATTGCCATCTCAGTCGGCCAGAGGGAAATGGTCAATCATGTCCGTGCCTATGGTTTTCTGGACCCCCACAGCCTGGACGGCATCCCCACTGCGGCCGGATCTTATCCTCTGGACTTTGTCGGTGACCCGGAGACTGCCTGGTCCGGCATCGGCCAGTCCACGGACCTGATCTGCCCCTATTCCATGCTGCGCTTTGTCGCCGCTATTGCCAACGACGGCATTCTGGTTGAGCCCAAGCTTATCGACGACGGTAGGCCCGCAGAGCAATCGCTCCTGGTCAATCCGGACACTGCCAAAACCATGCAGGAGCTCATGCGCAATAACGTCATCCAGACTTATGGCGACAACCGCTTTCCCGGGCTGGAAGTCTGCGGAAAGACCGGCACGGCCGAAGTCGGAGATGGGACCGACCACGCGTGGTTCACAGGCTTTCTGAAGGATGAAGCGCATCCCTATGCCTTTATCGTCTTCGTTGAGCGGGGCGGTGGCGGTCTATCCGTCGCTACCCCGATCGCAAATACCGTCCTGCAGGCCGCCATGCGGCGCGGCACGGATATGGAGTACTGATCTATGATCGACATCACCGTGACATCCCTGGTCAAATCCTTTGAAATCGGGAACAATATTCTTGACGGGCTCAGTTTTCAGGTGGAAGCAGGCGAGCGCGTCGGGATTCTCGGTCCCAACGGCTGCGGAAAGACGACGCTCTTCCGTATTCTGACCGGTGCGCTCGACTACGATGAAGGCCAGGTCAGCATCGCCCCCTCCAAGCGTCTCGGCCTCATCTCCCAGCTGCCGGT
>CAZMXF010000594.1:0-1764 GCA_964570015.1 uncultured Oscillospiraceae bacterium
ACGGCAATGGGCGTGATCAAAAACACGGTAGCCAATACCTGGACGGCGATCAATTCCAATACCAGTACGAGCTGGGCGACGATCAAAACAACTATCACGACGGCGCTGGATGCAATCAAAACGGCAGTCACGAATGCGATGACGGCTATTAAGACCTCATTCACAAATGCCTTCACCGACATTGCCAATACGGTCCAGACCAAGATGGCGACGGCCAACACCAATATGACCTCGGCGCTGAACACGATGAAGACCAATGTGAGCAACGCTTGTACGGCCATTGCCACCAGCTGCAGTTCCATCCTCGGTGGTATCTCCAATTCCGCATACAGCTGGGGCGCAGATATCTGTATTGAGATGGCGAGTGGCATCAATAACAACGCCTGGCGTGTGACCAGTGCGGCCCGGAGTCTGGCAAATAGCGTGGACGATATTCTGGGCTTCTCAGTTCCGGAGGAAGGACCTCTTTCTCACGCGGATGAGTATATGCCGGACTTCATGGAACTGTTGGCAAAAGGCATCAAGGACAGCAAACGTGTATTGCTGAATACCGTCCGAGATCTGTCCGGGACAATCGGTGCTGCCTTTACTGGGCTTTCTGTTCCGGAGATCGGCGGAGCACAGTTTGCCATGGCTGGAGCAGGGATGGGTGGAAACTCGACTGTCAACCGGAATGTGACGATCAACGGTCTGTCGGTGAATGTGAGTGGCTACGAGGCCAAGAACGACAACGATCTGGCGGACACCATTGTCCATCGGATTAACGACATGTTGAATGAAGACGGCTCGGTGTGGGGCAAATAACCCTGCACCGGCTTCCTCTTTACATAAAAGCGCTGCGGCGCGGGAAGGAGGACTCCAATGCAAAGGATGCCGATATTATCAGATTCCGACATGAATCTGTTTGAACTGAAAACCAGATATACCCGAAATTATCTGACCTTCGCCGGGAAGAACAGTAAGGATTTCCTGCTCTACATCTCCGGTCCGGGTGTATATGACAGCCCGGCGGTGGATCTGGAGCTGCAGACGATTCCCGGTAAGAACGGTGATCTGATCCGGGATAACGCCAAAGCGGGAGAGCGCCGATACAAGAATCTGGATATCAGCTACGATGCCTTTTTCTTCGATGCTGTTGCTCCCCGGACAGCGGCGGTGAAAAGCTGGCTACTGTCGCCTGCGGGATATCAGGTTCTCCATGACACATATGACCCGGATTTCTTCCGTATGGGCATCTGTAAAGAAGCAATCGCCTTTGAGCCGAAGAGGGGCAAGGGCGCAACAATGAAGCTGACCTTCCATTGCCAACCCCAGCGGTGGAGTGTAGACGGACAGCGAAAGCTGATCCTGACGAGAGAGACTACTCTCCGGAATCCTTACGAATTTCATGCCAAACCCATCATCCGCGTTTATGGCAACGGAGCAGGCAATGTGTATATCGGGGATCAGGTGATCCAAATCCTCCAGAATGACGGATATATTGATTTGAACTGTGAGACCCACAACGCCTATGACGCTTCAGGTTTTTGCAACGGATATGTGAAGAGCGAGGACTTTCCTGATCTGAAACCGGGAAAGAACCACATTGCATGGAGCGGCTCCATTGACCATGTGGAGATCATACCGAGGTGGTGGACGCTATGATTCCTTGCCTGTATAAAGAAACAGAAACCGTCTTCACCACAAACGGCATCGGCAAGCTCTGTGACGCGCTGTCCTGTTATGTGACAGAAAAGCGGAACGGAGCTTATGAGCTGAAAATGG
>CAZMXF010000595.1:0-1762 GCA_964570015.1 uncultured Oscillospiraceae bacterium
TGTTGTCCAGCCAGTGGCTCAGCACCACTTCACCGCGCAGATAGCGGTCGAAGCTTTCCCGGATGTCGTACTCGTACTCCATGTCGAAGGCCTCGAACGCCTCAGTATCCCTGGAGCAGACGAAGCCCTCTCTCCGAACCAGATTCCCGAAGCTCTGGTGCACCGTCTCACCCAGCCAGATGCAGCCGGGCCGTACTTTTTCGACGAAACTGCGCGCCATATTCCAGAAACTGACCGGAACGAAGGACGCCACATCACAGCGGAACCCGTCTACGATCTGCGCCCACTGACAGAGCGACTCAATCTGATAATCCCAGAGTCCCGGGACCGAATAATCCAGATCGATGACATCGGCCCAATCGCCGACCTTATTGCCGGTGCTGCCGTTTTCATCGTGATAATAAAACTCCGGATGCTCCTCCAGCAGTACCGCGTCGGGCGAGGTATGATTATACACCACGTCGATCATGCATTTCATGCCGCGCCGGTGGATTTCCTCCACCAGGGTTCTGAAGTCCTCCATCGTACCATAGGCCGGGTTCACGCTGCGGTAGTCACGGTTGGCATATGGGCAGCCGAGGCTGCCTTTCTTTCCAACAACACCGATGGGGTGAATCGGCATGAACCAGATGATATCCGTCCCCAGTGCTTTGATCCGATCCAGATCCGGAATGATTGAAAGGAAAGTTCCTTCTTCGGTATGGGCCCGGACATAAACAGAATAAATCACCTGCTTTTGCAGATTGATATCGGTGTTTCTCGCCATAATGAATCCTCCCCTGCAAAGATACCGGAATTATACGCCTGCGGCTGCCTTCGGTCAATCCGGAATTGCACAGGCTCAGCTTTCTTTTTGTGCAGCCTTTCAGAAAAGTCTGGCGTACCTGGAGCAGGCCGCAGCCTTCGCCGGAAATAGCAGTTGTACTTTTGACGGAAGATCGGTATAATATGGGTAGAATTGTCATGATACCGCTCACAACCCAAACCATCTGAAAGGAGCCCTTTCCATGAGTGAACGACTGAATTTTGCCTGCGACTATAATCAGGGCGCTCATCCCGCCATTCTCCGTCGTATGCTGGAGAACAATCTGGTGAAATCCGGCGTCTACGGCGACGACGCTTTCTCCGAATCCGCCCGGGCGAAGATCCGCGAGGCGTGTAAAGCGCCGGAGGCGGATGTCTGGTTTCTTGTCGGCGGGACCCAGACCAACGCCGCAGTGCTGGATTCGGTGCTGCGTCCTTTTGAGGGTGTGGTCTCGGCGAATACGGGACACATCTGCATCCATGAGGCCGGCGCCATCGAACGCGGCGGACACAAGGTCCTCGCTCTGCCGGGGAAAGCCGGCAAAATCAGTGCCGCTGACATCCGCGCCTGCTGGGATACCTGGTACAGCGACGGCAACCGCACTCATGTGGTAAAGCCCGGTGCAGTTTATCTCTCCCTTCCCACTGAAGTCGGTACCCTGTATTCTCTCGCCGAGCTGGAGGCCATCAGCGCCGTCTGCCGTGAGAAAGGCCTCTGCCTCTATGTGGACGGAGCTCGTCTGGCCTACTCGCTCGCCTGCCCGGAAAACGACGTTACCCTGCCCGATCTCGCCCGCCTGTGCGACGTATTCTACATTGGCGGAACCAAATGCGGATCCCTGCTGGGTGAAGCACTGGTATTCCCGAAGCATGATACGGTACCGGATTTCTTCTCCATCATCAAGCAGCATGGCGCCGTCCTCGCAAAGGGCTTTGTGGCTGGACTGCAGTTTGACAC
>CAZMXF010000596.1:0-1750 GCA_964570015.1 uncultured Oscillospiraceae bacterium
CTGCAGCACCCGCCCGAGAAGATCATCGAGATGTACCGTCTCTGGGAGCAGGGCTATGAGGTCGTTGAGGGGATCAAGAGTGACCGCGGTGAGGAAACCGGACTCCATCGCTTTGCGTCAAACAGCTTCTACTGGCTGATCAGCAAAGCGACCGGGCTTGACATGGGTTCCTCCTCCGACTTTAAACTGCTGGACCGAAAGGTCGTCAATACGCTCAACGCCATGCCGGAACGCAGCGTGTTCTTCCGAGCTCTGAGCTTCTGGGTCGGCTTCCGGAAGGCTGAGGTTCACTACGATGTACAGGAGCGAACCGAGGGCGTGAGCAAGTGGTCAACAAAGTCGCTTATCAAATACGCAATCACCAACATCGGCTCTTTCTCCTCTTTTCCGCTGCATCTGGTAACGGTCCTGGGAATCATTACACTGATCATTTCGATTGTGTTCTCCATCACGGCGCTGGTGCAGAAGCTGACCGGTGTCGCACTGGGCGGCTTTACCACGGTGATTATTCTGCTGCTGTTTATCGGCAGCCTCATTATGATCTCCCTCGGCATCATCGGCTACTACATCGCACGGATCTACGATGAGGTCAAGGGAAGACCCAGATATATCATTGAGGAGTATCGAGGATAATGGAAAAAATGAAGGAGCTGTGCATCAAGCACCGTGAGATTATCGTCTATCTGATTGTTGGCGTGATGACCACTGTATTTGCATGGGCCATCCGGTTTTTGTGGAATATTGTATTTTACGCCGGTACGGCGCATCCGCTTCCGCTACAGACGACCATTCTGACCATTGTGGAGTTCATTGCGGGTGTATCCTTTGCTTATCCCACGAACCGCAAGTGGGTTTTCCGCAGCACAAACCCGAACATTCTCAAAGAGGCTGCAGGCTTTGTCTCCGCGCGCCTTACCACACTCGGAATCCAGATGCTTCTCAATCTCGTGATCATCAACGTTCTGCATGTTAATTTCTACGTTGCGACCGTAGTAATCGGAATCATTGTGGTCATCCTGAACTATGTGTTCTCCAAGCTGCTGGTTTTTCGTAAAAAGGTGTAAAGTGCGATGCGCAGAGTGCAATCGGTGACTGCTTAAGTCTGGAACAGAGCATGTGAGGATGCAATGAGGATATCAAAGCAGAATTCCAAATACAGACAGTATACGAATAAACTTCGCCGCAGGACCACATTCTATTTCAGCTTCTCTCTTTGCATTTTGATTACTGTTTTCGCTCTCACGGGATGCGGAAACTCCGAGTTGACGCTCTCACAGCGGATCGAAGCCTGGGAAAACTGGAAGCTGCCCGGCCTGCGGGATGATGCTTCTGCAAGTCCCACGCTTCCGGATGCGGGAACAGAAGGGATGACGCTTGCCGAGATGGAAGCCGCGGCCGCCGAGGCGGAAGCGGCCGCACAGGAAGAAGCGAGGGTTGCCGCACAGCTCTGGGCACGCAGTACGGTACTCGGAGAATGGTCGGAACTCTCTGACTCGCTGCCGTTGTTTCGTCCCATTGTCTCCTGGTACGGTAATCTGAAGCTGTTGGAGGACGGAACCTATTCCAGCGGCTCCACCACGGGAACCTGGGAAGTGAATGAAGATGGCTCTCAACTTATTCTCCGCGGGACGCGTGGGAAGACCGTCGCGGATATCGTACAGGACGGGGCTTACACAAAGCTGAGTGTACCGGAGCTGCGGCTGAACTTTCTTCGCAGCCGGGAGCTGGATGACTATATCGAAGAACACTT
>CAZMXF010000597.1:0-1737 GCA_964570015.1 uncultured Oscillospiraceae bacterium
TCCTTGACGAGTTTATGCCCTACTGGCGAGATATTAGGAAAGAACTGAACGACAGCACTTTAGATTATCTGCCGGAAGCATTTGAATAAAGCTCCATATAAGAGGCCGGGAGTGACTGAAATCAATCACTCCCGGTCTCATGTATGATTCTATATTTCCTTCATTTCGCTGTCTGTCAGCACATCCATCATGATCTTTGCGCCGAGCTTGAAAGCGTAACAGAACGTCTCACAATCGGTCAGTACAGTGACATCACGCTGCGCAGACATGTATTCTTCAAACTGTGCCTTCTGTCCTTCGGAGAGCGTATCAGTCAGGGCATCTCCGGCTTTCACAACCTCGTTCAACGCCCGAGCATACTGGCTGTTCTTTTTGAAGCTGCGCTCACTGGGGCGAATTTCTCCGACATAGAGATCTTCCAATACCTGCATCCCGTCACCCCCTCAACGGCAAATCAGTTCGTGGTACAAGATTCCTTCCGCCCTGCTCCGGATACTGTTCGTTCGCCTAACCCATTCCATTTGATCTTCTGCTTTCATCTGTTCAGTAACGCCCTCGGCTTTCGCCATTTGTCGGATCAGTAGTTCAAACTGTTCGTTGGCTTGGGTATCAATATCATGCAGATAATCATTGAGCTTTCCAGTAGTCAGAAGATTGGTATAGGTGACGCGTCGGTTTCGTTTCAGCCAACGCAGGTGCCGCTGGCCCCAGATGCCGATCGGCGGGCGCTCTGCATCGTCTTCCCCGGCGATAACATAATAGACGCCCTGCAGCTCATATTGCAAACCTGTTCTTGCGTCTGTCTTGTATTGGTTCATAGCACACTCCTTATCTCATCATTTTCATAATGACCTCATCGACTGCATCGGTGTATCTGCCCTGGGCGATCAGTCTGCTTCGCATCCGATTCAGCGCCAGCAGCATCACCGCCATTCTGTTTCGGTCAGATACAGGAATCGTCTCTTTGTTTTCATGTCACTCGACCTCCTTTGCGATTATTGTAATGAGTCTTTTTCGGAAAGTCGAATGTGCGAAAAGCAAAATAGCCCGGGAGATCTCAATACTGTGAGACCTTCCGGGCTGTATGTATTACAGGTTTTCGATATCTTCCAGAGAAACAAGAAATCCGAACGCCGTCCTCATCAGAACGAAGTTCGGATTTCTCAAGTGTGGTGGAGAGTGGCGGACTCGAACCGTCGACCTTCCGCGTGTGAGGCGGACGCTCTAACCAGCTGAGCTAACCCTCCAGAGCTCAATTACTATACCATATCTTTCCGGTGAATTCAAGAACTTTTTTCAGAAGCACTCCCGTTCAACGCCCGTTATATCTGCTACTCCCTGAAAAGAAGTGGGCCTTCCGTTGAAAAGAAGCGGAGATTCTGTTACAATAAACCCTGCGCCACGCGTATGTGGCAAAGGCTGGGGCGAGGCGGAGACTGCAGCGGGGCGAGGAACACTGCCGGAGTGTGCCCGGCAGAGTGACCGCTTCCCGTGTGGAAGGAGTACCGAAAAGTAAGCTATGAATCATGATCCCAATACCAGAAAACCCATCCCGCTGCCGGGGCAGCGCATTTTCCGCTCACTGGCGGCGGTACTGCTGTGTTTTGCGGTCTATGAAATTCGCGGCAAGCACGGCATGCCCTTCTACTCGGCGATTGCGGCCCTGCAGTGCATACAGCAGTATAACCGAAGCATGCATACGGTGGCCAGACGGCGTGTGATCGGCACCTTCGTCGG
>CAZMXF010000598.1:0-1728 GCA_964570015.1 uncultured Oscillospiraceae bacterium
GTCGATCAGATCCTGTTTGCTGCGGACATAAAAATCGTATGCCATTTCTTACCTCGCTGAATGATATGCGAAAACACAGGAATTATAGTACAGGCCGCATTCTGCCGTCAAGAAGAAAAGCGCAATGAAAAAGACGCATACGATGCCGAAAACACAGGCTGAAAAAGCACTTCTCATCCCACAGAAATTGTGCTATACTGCTTTGAAAGCATAAACGGAACCGTAAGAGGGCTTATGAGCAGAAAAAGATACTTGTTTTTTGATATTGACGGGACTCTGCTGGCCGGAGGACCGCTGGGCTATGTACCGGAGTCCACCAGAAAGGCCATCCGGAAGCTGGAAGAGGCAGGGCATTTTGTCTCCATTGCGACCGGAAGGGCGCAGTTCATGGCGGAACCTTACATGCGCATGCTGGAGATGGAGAACATGGTCAGCGACGGCGGCAACGGCATCACCATCGCCGGAAAACTGCTCGGGATCGAGCCGCTGAACAAAGCGGACGTGGTCGCACTGGTCCGGGAGTGTGAGGCACGGGGGCTTACCTGGGGCCTTGCCGTGGATAACAGCGATGTCCGCCTGGTGCCGGATGAGCGCTTCTATGAAATGACCCACGACAACTACATCAAGTGCAAAGTGGTTCCGGGACTGGATCCCGAGGATCAGGAGATTATCTATAAGGCTTATGTGGTCTGCGAAGAGCCGGAGGAATATACCCTGGAATCTTTGAAGAAGCTGCCCTGGTGCAGATATATGCCGGAATACTTCTTTGTGGAACCGACGGATAAGGCAGCCGGAATCCGACGGATGATGGATTACTACCACGCGGATTACCGGGATGCCATCGTCTTCGGCGACGGACTGAACGACATGTCCATGTTCATCGACGACTGGACCACGGTGGCCATGGGAAACGCCGTCCCCGAGCTGAAAGCCAAGGCCGACTTCGTAACAACGGAAGTGGACCGGGACGGCATCTGGAATGCCTGCATAAAACTGGGACTCTTTGAAGCCTGATTAAAATGAAAACAACGCCGCTTCGAGCTGAATGTTTCAACTCGGAGCGGCGGTTTCGTTCATGAAAAAGAGCCTGTCTGTTTATGACAGCAGAACGGAGTCTGTCTCCATCGGGGTGCCGGCGAGAGCAGCGAACTTGTCGAGCAGTTCCTGGCGCGAGAGGTGCTTCTTTTCCTCGCCGCGGATGTCCAGGATGATCTGACCTTCGTTCATCATGATCAGGCGGTTGCCGTGCTGGATCGCATCGGTCATGTTATGTGTGATCATGAGGGTGGTCAGATTGTGTTCCGAGACGATCTGATCGGAGAGGTCGAGAACCTTTGCCGCAGTGGCCGGGTCGAGCGCGGCGGTATGCTCGTCGAGCAGCAGCAGCTTCGGCTCCTGCAGGGAAGCCATCAGCAGTGTGATGGCCTGACGCTGGCCGCCGGAGAGAAGGCCGACTCTCGCAGTCATCCGGTCCTCCAGACCGAGACCGAGAGTCTTCAGGCGTTCGCGGTATTCCACACGCTCTTCTTTGGTCACGCCCCAGCCGAGACCGCGTTTCTGACCGCGGCGTTTCGCAAGGGCGAGGTTTTCTTCCAGCTGCATGTTCGGGGCGGTGCCCATCATCGGGTCCTGAAACACACGCCCGATCAGAAAGGCTCTCTTATGCTCGGGCAGGGCGGTGATGTCTTTGCGCAGTGCGGCCAGCACATCCGCCACAGGCACACCGTT
>CAZMXF010000599.1:0-1723 GCA_964570015.1 uncultured Oscillospiraceae bacterium
CTCCCAGACGGTGGCATAGCTCCAACGGGAATCCGGGCCGGTGATAACTTGCCTGGGCTTGGCGGGCTTCATAGTCTAATTCATTGTCCTATTCCTCCATAAAATCATTTTTTGCTGTGTTCATGGCCGGGCGGTCGTCGCTGTCCGGCACAAGCGTAGGTTTACCCGGCGGTTTCTCGATGTACGGCGAGAGCAGGTCTTCAAACCTGGCCTTGCCGAGCAGTTTCTGCATCGCAGTGATTCCGAGGAGCTTATGCTCATACGGATCAAAGCCTGCGTCAGAAACTACTTTTTCGATAGCCGCCTCATTGGTGTACCGGCGGTTGGATCGACCTTCCACCAGTTTCCAGCCGTTCCATTCCTTTCCGCTGATTGCCTGCTGCCGGGCGTACTCCTTAATATCGGAAGCCCAGGAAACCAGGTCGTCCACACGGGAGAGGATGTCTTCGATGTCCTCGTCGGTCAGCAGCGGAGGCAGTTTGAAATCGTACCGGGCCAGCGCCAGGTTGGCTTCTGCCCGTGCCCGGCACTCATTCTTCGCTTTGCAGAATCCGCACCATTCGCCGCACAGGAAATTTCCGTCTCCGGCGAAGGCCAGGTCTGCTGTGGGCTTCAGAACTTCATCAGCCCAGCGGTAGAGGTCGTCCTTTGCAATCTGGCAGGTGCTGATGTTCTGCCTGCGGGGCTGGTAGATCGTCATGGCTACCGTGTCGATATCGTAGATGCTGTCGAACAGTTCAAGCGCACCGAGCGCGTAGCATTTCATCTGCGGGTTATCCTCTGCCGAAACCAGAACGCCAAGGCCATGCTTGTAGTCGATGACATGCATCGTGCCGTCACTAATCAGGATGGCGTCTGAGGTGCCAAATCCCTGTTCAACCCAGCGGGAAAAGTCCACCCGCTGCTCGATCAGGATAACCGGGTCAGTGCAGGTTTTCTTGGCGGTTGCGAAAAGCTCCATGATGAAGGCTGCATAACCGGAAGCGCAGTCTTCCATTTCCTGATTGAACCAGCTAAGGTTCTCGGTCGGATCAGCAGCTTCCATGCCCAGCGCTTTCCGGAGCTTATACTCGCACAACGCATGGGCGTCAGTGCCCTCGGCGGCATAATCGCTGCCTTTATCTTCATAAGCCTCGCAGAGCCTGGCTGAAGGCGGGCAATGGAGCCAACGGTCTGAGGCCGAGGCAGAGAGCAGAGCGTGTCCATTAGGTGGCATCCGCAAATCCCTCCGCTTCCTTCAGGATCGCCTCATAGTGCTGGGGATCGACCTGCGACAGCTTGGTCGCGCCATGCTTCTCCAGCAGTGCCCGCACAGCGGCGGTGTGCCCGGCACGAGACTTGTCTGCCAGCACGGCACGCACCTGTTCCAGCGTGACCGCCGGTTTCGTCTTGGTGGGCGTTTCCGCAGCGGGCTGCTCCACCTGAGCGCTGAATTGCCCGGCCAGCCAGTCGGCGGCTTCAGCAATCGTAGCGGCAGCGCTGCGGAGCTCTTCGATGGTCTGAGCCATTTGGCTCATTTTGCTCACGGTGTTTTCCTCCTTCCTGTGGTTGGCGTTGGTTGGCAAGGGCAGCAAGCTTTCGCGCCAGACGGGCTGATACCAGACTGATTGCGCCAAGCACCTGAATCTCTTCGGCGACAACGCTGCTGTCTCTGCAGTTGATGGGGCTCATCCTGTCTCACCTCCGTTTCTGTAAGGCCGGTGTCGTTGCCTTACACTTTCCA
>CAZMXF010000600.1:0-1714 GCA_964570015.1 uncultured Oscillospiraceae bacterium
GGATGAGCCAGCTCTGCGGCTGTGCGTTAACCGGGTTGGAGCCCCAGATAAACCCGACTTTCGAGTTCATAAAATCCTCGGTCTCATTGCCGTGGAGCCATACTCCTCCGCCGATGACACGGTCCGTTCCGTAGCCCAGGCCCTGATCGTAGCAGACGTTGATGCGCGTTGCTCCCAGTGCGTAAGACAGACGGTTGACCAGACCCTGCACACCGTGGACCAAACCGTAGTTTCCTGAACCGGTATCAACCACGAGGGCTCTGTTTCCATACTGCTCCTGTATGGCTGAGAATTTCTCCGCGATCTCAGCGATCGCCTCATCCCAGGAGATTCTCTCCCACTGATCTTCACCGCGATTTCCCACCCGGCGCATGGGATACTTCAGGCGGTTATTGCTGTAGGTCCTCTGCGGAATTGTCAGGCCTTTCAGGCAGCAGCCGGTGTAATCGTTATTCGGATATGCTTTCGGGCTCATCCGCACCACCTTACCGTCACGGACATGCGCGTTCAGCAGGCAGGACTGGAAGCAGTTGGATCGACAGGGAGAGTTAAAAATCTGTTCTTCTGCAGGACTCGCCGTTTCGGCGGCTGCTGTCAGCACGCTGTTTTCTTCATCGCCATAAGCGGATACTCCGGCGACGGACATCATGCCGGCGAATGCAGCAGCCGCCGCACTTCCTTTCAGAAACTGGCGGCGTGTGATCTGGCGGGGCTTCTGGTTCGTAGTAGACAAGATGGGTCCCTCCTTTTGAAATGAAAAATAATTGGAAATCAGTAAAACACCAAAGCAGGCAGCTCAAAGCTGCTCTGTTCTGATGTTCCTTCGCCAAACACAGGCAAGCGTCGGGATTGCTCCCCACACTCTCTCGGCCGGATCCGCCCGGAGGGTGCATCCGGCTCGGAACAGTTTAATTTATTGTACCAAATATGTCAACGGTTAGTCAAGCGAAAATCGCTCCTGCAGCGGGAATAACAGGGTATGCAAAACGGATTGCCTTCCTGTTCAGTAGAGAATCAGCGCGATAAACTCCACCGGTTCCTCGCCGTCGTTGACAAGGCCGTGCATCTCGCCGTCGTTGCATATGGCAGTGTCTCCCGGAAAGACTCGTACTTTGTTTCCGTTGTCGTTATACAGCGCGCTGCCCTTACAGTATGCAGGGCTTCCTGATTCAATACCGAGGGAAACCAGTATACCTGTTTGACCTGAAAGACCCGAGCCCGTACGTTCCCCAGCACCGTGATCCGACGACGGGAAAAATGATGCCGAGGGTGTTTCGATATCCGGATGGATGGAAGAACAGTTTCGGAATGAGCGTTTCTGAGCACACGGCCTCCACCGAGGTCAATCTGAATGAAAACTTTGTGCCGTTCAATGAGGAGGGCTTCTAATGACAGTTACATTCAATTGGCAGGATGCCATGATAGAAGTGGACAACACAGTCCTTCAGACTATGGGGAAGCCCAAATATGTACTCCTGCTTCAATATCTGAAATCCGGGAAATACACATTTGCAAGCAGGGACGTTTTTGAGACATTGGGGAAGAGCTCGAACACAGTAACGGCATTTCTGAAAAAGCTGTGTGATGAAAAGATTCTGGAAGAAACGAAAGGGAAACCCGGCGCGATTATGGAATACTGCTTCAGCTCGGGAGACGTACCATTTACAGAGACCGATTATTCCGAAGAAGTAATCACCTTGCTGTCTTACCTTTC
>CAZMXF010000601.1:0-1712 GCA_964570015.1 uncultured Oscillospiraceae bacterium
CAATGAACCCGATCATACGTTCAGATGGGAGTCCGCGTTTTGCAATGGTTTCAACTCTGGCAGGCGCAGTCGCCAAGATCATTCTGGATCCCATCTTTATCTTTGTATTCAAGTGGGGCATGATGGGCGCTGCCATCGCTACCGTCCTTGGGCAGATTCTGACTGCTGCGCTGGCCGTATGGTATCTGTGCCATATGAAGGCGGTAAAACTGGAGAAGAGCAGCTTCGGTCTTCATCTGTCTCTGGCAAAACGGTACCTTTCCCTGGGCATGACCAGCTTCCTGTCTCAGATCTCCCTTGTTGCTGCCATGATGGCGATCAATAACATGATCCGGAAGTATGGGGCAATGGATGCACTGTTCTCCCAGGCAGAATATGCCCAGATCCCAATGGCTGTCGTCGGAATCGTAATGAAATTCTTTCAAATTGTGATTTCCATTGCCGTCGGAATGGCGGCAGGCTGTATCCCCGTGGTTGGGTTTAACGTCGGAGCCGGAAGGAACGACCGTGTCAAAGCCTTGTTTACGCGCCTGCTGATCTATGAATTCGCCGTAGGCGCTGTTGCCCTGATCATTGTCCAACTGTTTCCGAAACAGCTCATCGGTATTTTCGGTGCAGCAAACGAGAGTGCAGCATATACGGATTTTGCTGTAAAAGCATTCCGTACCTATCTTTGTCTGATGCCTCTCGCGACCGTGAATAAGGGAACCTTCATTTACCTGCAGTCTGTCGGAAAGGCACTGGCTTCCACGATGATTTCTCTTATCCGGGAAGTCGTCTTCGGTGTCGGTTTCGCGCTCCTTCTGCCCATCTGGTTCGGTCTGGACGGCGTGCTGTATTCCATGCCTGTGTCTGATCTGCTGACTTTTGTTATCGCTGTTCTGGTCATTATTGCCACCTATCGTCAACTGTCCGCTCCTGTTCCGGAAACCAAATCAGTTCACACCAACCAGGTTGTCGGAGAAGCGCTGACGGACATGATCATCACAATCGGCAGAAGCTTCGGCTCCGGCGGACGGACCATCGGTCAGCTTGTTGCGGAAAAGCTGAATATTCCTTATTACGATTCGCTCCTTCTGTCCAAAGCCGCTGAGGAAAACGGACTGAGCAGGAAGTATCTGGAAAGCATGGATGAGAAGAGTGTCCTGCCATCCATATACCAAAGCATTGGGTTCGGGACTAAGGAATATGTGCCGTTAGAACAGAAGGCCGCCATGGCACAGCAGGAAATCATTCTGAAAACAGCCCAGGCCGGACCTTGTGTGATCGTCGGCAGACGTGCCGATCAGATCCTGAAGGACCAGAAGAACCTACTGTCGGTTTTCATCTGCGGTTCAGAAGAACATCGCGCGGAGCGCGTCGCCAAGCGGGAAAACATAGCAATCCGGGAAGCGAAGCAAAAGATGCTGAAGGCGGACCGGGAACGGTCTACATATTATAATCAATTATCAGAGCATCGCTGG
The DNA here is from genome assembly GCA_964570015.1 of uncultured Oscillospiraceae bacterium. Lineage (GTDB taxonomy): Bacteria > Bacillota > Clostridia > Oscillospirales > Oscillospiraceae > Limivicinus. Next base: position 1,464 of record CAZMXF010000601.1, read on the forward strand.
GGCGATCTGAACAGCTATGATCTATGCATCAATACAGATCGGTTTTCTCCTGAAGCAGCAGCAGACTTGATTGTAAACGCTGCAGAACAGAAACGAAGGCAAAAATGAACGCGAGCTTTGACAAATGCTAAAAATGGTAGTAATATATACTATATAAGACATGGCACGATACGTGCGGTAAACGCAGACACGATACAGCAATGTGTCGTGTCTTTCCTTTTTGGGTAGATGTGATCTGGCCGTCAGAAC
>CAZMXF010000602.1:0-1711 GCA_964570015.1 uncultured Oscillospiraceae bacterium
AGAAGTCCGTGGTCTGGATCATCCACTTGAAGCCCTGCACGTCCACGATGATCTCGTAGTGCACCCCGAGGAAGGTCACGCTGGTGACCACGCCCTTGAGCTGTCCCTGCTCCTCAGGCACGATGTCCACGTCCTCCGGCCGCACCACCACGTCAACGGGCTCGTTCTGGCCGAAGCCCTCGTCCACGCACTCGAACACATGCCCGTGGAACCGGACCTTCCGGTCGGCGAGCATCAGGCCGTTGACGATGTTGGACTCGCCGATAAAGTCCGCGACGAAGGCGTTCTGGGGCTCGTTGTAGATGTCCGTGGGCGTCCCGATCTGCTGGATCAGGCCCTCCGCCATCACGACGACGGTGTCGGACATGCTGAGCGCCTCCTCCTGGTCATGCGTCACGAAGATGAAGGTGATCCCGGAGGCCCGCTGGATCTTGTGGAGCTCTGCCTGCATGTCCTTCCGGAGCTTCGCGTCCAGGGCCGCCAGGGGTTCGTCAAGGAGCAGCACCTTCGGTTCCGACACCAGGGCACGGGCGATGGCCACGCGCTGCTGCTGGCCGCCGGAGAGCGAGGTGACCGAGCGCTTCTCGAAGCCGGGCAGTGCCACCAGCCGGAGCATTTCGGTGACTTTCCGTTCGATCTCGGCGTTGGGAACTTTCTTCACGCGCAGGGGGAAGGCAATGTTCTCGAAGACATTGAGATGGGGGAAGAGGGCATAGCGCTGGAACACGGTGTTGACATTGCGTTTGTAAGGGGGAAGCCCCGCGATGTCCTCCCCGAGGAAAAGGACGTCGCCCTCGTCAGGCTGCTCGAACCCGGCAATGATACGAAGGGTCGTGGTCTTGCCGCACCCGCTCGGACCTAAAAGGGTGATGAATTCATTGTCGTAGATATCCAGGTCAATGTGATCCAAAACCGTCTCCCCGTCATACGCTTTGGTGATTCCTTTCAGCTCAATTATTTTCCTTCTCATGGTTCCCTCCTGTGTAATAAAAAGACTGTATGCAGAAGCATACAGTCCATGAAATTTCAGGATATGATAATACCCCAACTGTCATAGAGTTCTCTTATCAGCGAAGAAGACCTACTCTTATTGACCATTTCACAAGTTTGCATGCTTTTCAGCACTGGTTTATAGTTACCAACTTATAAAACTTGAGCTTTTAACTCAATCAATAAGGCAACTTGAAGTTGCCACCGCATCACAGCGGCATTCGGCGTTCGACCCGGCTGTCCGTGTGGCCTTAGCTGCAAAAGTGCAGCGGTCGTATCTTGCTTCGGATAAACTCTATCCAATTGAGATGCCTAATATTAACAAGATTTCAGGTCAGTGTCAAGTATGTAAATTGTACTAAAAAACAAGCGTTTTCAGGCGCAATTCGTGAATTATTCGGCACTTCTGCAACATCAGGGGGAAAAAGTCCATTTTCCCCTTGTGGGTTTACGGGTTTCGTGGTATTTTATAGAAACACTTCAGTGTCTTTCAACGGAGGAACCATCGTTTTATGAAAATCGTTGTTTTAGGCGGCGGTGTCAGCACAGAACGGAACGTTGCGCAGGTGACGGCGACCTCGGTTTGTCAGGCTTTGCGTCGTCGCGGACATCAGGCGGTTTATGTGGATCTGTTTCTTGGAATGGAGAATTATGACAAGCCGCTGGAAGAAGCTTTCTTAGAACCGGACGGACTCTGCGGAGAGGTCGAAATCCGGACAGA
>CAZMXF010000603.1:0-1692 GCA_964570015.1 uncultured Oscillospiraceae bacterium
GCAATGCCCTGACTCTGGTTTCCCTGCCGGCGGCGGCAAGCGGGGCTCTGGTCCCACCGAGCGCGGCGGCGCCCTCCGCGCCTCTCGACCTGGGCAGCCTGGCCGACACCATTGCCAGCGCGATTGCCTCCGCAGGACAGAGCAGCCAGAGCGACCCGGTCATCCGCGTCTATCTGGACGGCAAGCAGCTGACGGATGTGGTGACGAAATACCAGAAACGCAATGCACGCGCCTACGGATAGGATGTGATTTGAAATCGCTGCATCAAGATTTGCAATAGGAACGACCAACATCATCCAGTACATCGCCGAGGATGGGCTGACCTTCCAGACCTTCGACATCGACGCGCCGGACGCGGGCAGAACGCTGGACGGGAAGATGCACAGGGCGCGGGTAGCGACCAAAACCAAGATTCTGGTCCGCTTCCGGCCGCTGACGGGCAGCGAGCTCACCACGATCCGGAACCTGATGACGGGTCAGACCTTCTCGGTCAAGTACTATGACCCTGCCGGCAGCCAGGTGAACAAGACCATGTACAAGGGTGACGAAAGCTACCAGGCAAGGTTCATCTATGACAGCACCCACGGCGATTATCACGATTATGAAGTGCACCTTATAGAGGTTTGACGATGCATTCTACTACAGCACTGTACAACGAAATCCTCGCCGGGGATCACCGCACTGAGGTCAAGGCCGAAATCAACGGCACCATCTATGGCATCGACACCATCGTCTCGATGCAGACCAGCCGGGCGGTCTTCGGCACCGGCTCCCCCACCATCGGGCTGGCGCCGTCCTCGGAAATTAACCTCCGGCTGCGGGCCAGCACCTCGGTCATCGCACGCATGGCGAAGATCCAGCCGTACTTCCGGATCGTTAACGATGCCGGACAGCGGAGCGAATGGATTCCGAAAGGGACGTACTTCCTCGACACACGGAAGGAAAACAACGACGGCACGCTCTCATTGACGGGTTACGACTCCATGCTCATGGCCGAGCGCACACAGCCCTGGTCAGATCTGGAGTGGCCTGCAAGAGATATCGATTCCGTGTCTGAAATTGCCGAAATCCTTGATGTGACCGTGGACGCGAAAACCACCGCCCTGATGACGCAGGCCTACCGCATCCCCATGCCGGTGAGCTACACCATGCGCGAGACGCTGCAATATATCGCGGCGCTTTACGGCGGCAGCTTCATCATCTCGGAGAGAAATACCCTGCAGCTGGTGTGCATATGGGACCGGAAATCCGTCTCGCAGGCGGACCTCATCCTCGACACAACGACAAACGGCTGCATGCAGCGGCTGGAAACGGAGAGGGCCTTCCCTGCCTGCTCTGGGGTGCGCTTCGTGAAGGAAGACGGGACCGAAGTCTTCTACGGATCGACCGACGGGTACGTGTTTGAGATCAAATGCCCCTGGGCGACACAGGCAGCAGCAACAAACCTGTACCTGCATCTGAACGGATTCGCCTACCGGCCTTACCGGGCGGAAGCTGCCTGCATCAATCTGGCGGTGGAGCTCGGCGACACGGTTTCAGTGAACGGACTTTCTACCGGTCTCTATGAGTATGACGTGAATTACGATTCTCTGAGCGCGGCTGACATCGGCTGCCCGGGAGAAGAGAGCCTGGATCACGAGTACCCGTATCAGTCCTCCGGCGACCGGGCCTTTGTGCGGAAGATGGACGGCT
>CAZMXF010000604.1:0-1692 GCA_964570015.1 uncultured Oscillospiraceae bacterium
CTTCCGTGGGAGCTGGGGGTTGCCGAAGCACACCAGACTCTCGTCAAGAACGGACTGCGGGAGCAGGTCGTGATCGAAGCGGACGGCAAGCTCATGACCGGCCGGGATGTGGCGGTAGCTTGCATGCTCGGTGCGGAGGAATTCGGCTTTGCGACAGCGCCGCTGATTACCCTGGGGTGCTGCATGATGCGCGTCTGCAACCTGGACACCTGTCCGGTCGGCATCGCGACACAGAACCCGAAACTGCGGGCGCGGTTTTCCGGAAAGCCGGAATATGTAATGAACTTCATGCGCTTTGTGGCAGAGGAACTGCGGGAGTGCATGGCGGCGGTCGGGATCCGGACCGTGGACGAACTGGTGGGGCGCAGCGATCTGCTTACCGTCCGGGAGAAACGCATCACCCATCGTGCGGAAACGGTGGATCTCTCCGCACTGCTGGTCAACCCGTATGGAGAGGACGTCCCGCACTTTGCGCCGGAGGCGGTTTACCGGTTCCGGCTTTCCGAGACCAAGGACTTCAGCCTGCTGCTGGAGAAGCTGGGCCCATCGCTGAAGACCACACACCACGGAAAACTGGAGGTGAAGGTCTCCAGCACGGACCGCGCCTTCGGCACCCTCTTCGGGTCCGAGATCACCCGCGCCTGCGGCGACAGCCTGCGTGATGACAGCTATGTAATTCGCTGCAGCGGCGGGGGCGGCCAGTCCTTCGGTGCGTTCATCCCGAAGGGGCTGACCCTGAGGCTCGAGGGAGACAGCAATGACGGCTTCGGAAAAGGCCTGTCCGGCGGAAAGCTGGTGCTCTATCCGCCCAGGGGGAGCAGCTTCCGGGCAGACGAAAACATCATCGTCGGAAATGTGGCCCTGTATGGCGCAACCTCGGGAAAGGCCTTCATCGCCGGCGTGGCGGGAGAGCGCTTCTGTGTACGAAACTCCGGGGCCAGCGCGGTGGTGGAAGGTGTCGGAGACCACGGCTGTGAGTATATGACGGGCGGCCGGGTCGTGATTCTCGGCAATACCGGAAAAAACTTCGCGGCGGGCATGTCCGGCGGCATCATATACGTCCTGGACGAGAAGCACGATCTCTATACCCGGCTGAACAAGACCGGTCTCGAGATGAGCACCCTGCGGGAACATCATGACATTCAGGAACTGCAAGGCCTGATCCGGGAGCACGTCACGGCGACCGGATCGGAAAAAGGAAAACGCATTCTGGAGCATTTTGAGGAGTATATTCCGGCCTTTAAAAAGATCATCCCGAAGGACTATGAGAAGATGATCGCGGCCATCGCCGCGTTCGAGGGCAAGGGAGAGAGCCGGGAACAGGCAGAGATCGCGGCCTTCAACGCCGCAGTCAAACACTGAAAGGGGGTGCCGTGAATGGGAAAACCAACCGGATTTCTGGAATACAACAGAGTGGAAAACAAGCGGCGGCCTCCGCTGGAGCGCGTAAAAGACTGGGAAGAGCTCTATCTCCCGGTAGAAGGAGAAGAGCGGCTGAGGCAGGGCGCACGATGCATGAACTGCGGGATCCCGTTCTGCCAGGCAGGCGTTCAGTTTGAAGGAAAACAGCTCGGCTGTCCGCTCCATAATCTGATCCCGGAATGGAACGACATGCTCATGGACGGAAACTACGGCCATGCCCTGGCAAGACTCCTGAAGACAAACAACTTTCCGGAGTTTGCGGGACGGGTC
>CAZMXF010000605.1:0-1692 GCA_964570015.1 uncultured Oscillospiraceae bacterium
TCGACATCCGCACCGCTGTAGCCGATGGCACAGAGCACACGGCCCCAGTTGGCGTCTTCCCCGAACATGGCTGCTTTTGTAAGGCTGGAGCTGATGACGCTGCGTGCAACCGTCTTCGCCGTTTTGTCATCCTTTGCTCCGCTGACGGAACACTCCAGCAGCTTTGTCGCGCCCTCTCCGTCGCCGGCGATCATCCGACAGAGCTGGACATTCACCGTATTCAGAGCGCACATGAAACTGGTGAAGTCATCGCCCTCTTCGACAATCTCGGCATTGCCGGCAAGACCGTTGGCCAGGATCGTCACCATGTCGTTGGTGGAGGTATCTCCGTCCACACTGATCATGTTGAAGGTGGTCTGGATGTCACCGGAGAGTGCCTTCTGCAGCATCGGAGCGCTGACCGCCGCATCCGTCGTCAGGAAGACCAGCATGGTCGCCATATTGGGATGGATCATGCCGCTGCCCTTGGCGATACCTCCCAGGTGGCAGAGCTTCCCGCCCAGCTCAAACTCCACCGCAACTTCTTTTTTCTTCGTGTCGGTGGTCATGATGGCACTGCAGGCTTCTCCGCTCCCCTCGGGAGAAAGCTCCGCAACAAGCGGCGGAATCCCCGATGCGATGGGAGCGATGGGAAGCGGCTGTCCGATGACGCCGGTGGAAGCCACCACCACGTCATTCGCCGCGATTCCGAGCGCATCGGCCAGAAGACTGCTCATGGTCTCGGCAATCTCGACGCCGTCGGCGTTGCAGGTATTGGCGTTTCCGCTGTTGCAGATCACCGCCTGAGCCTTGCCGTCGGAGATGTGGCTCTTCGTCACGGTCAGGGGTGCGCCCTTGACGAGGTTCGTGGTATAGACAGCAGCGGCATTCGCCTTGCAGTCACTGACGATGAGGGCCAGGTCCTTTTTATTCGGGTTCTTCCGGATCCCGCAGTAAACGCCCGCAGCTTTAAAGCCTTTCGCGGCACAGACGCCGCCACTGATCGGTTTGATCGATGTATTCGTTTTGTACATTTGCATTTCTCCTTCACAGGGGTTCTGTATCGCTCTGTTATACTGCAAGTCCGGTCGTTTCGTCAAGCCCCAGAAGAATGTTCATGTTCTGAATGGCTGCACCCGAGGCTCCTTTTCCCAGATTATCGAAGGTGGAGATCAGCAGGATCCGCTCGTCGTTGCCGGCCACCGTAATCGCCATGTCGTCGCGTCCGGAGAGGGCGTTGCCGGCTATCAGACCTTCGGTATACTCCTCATAGTGGACGATGGCGCTGTGATAGCAGGCCTGATAAAGCTGCTTTATATCTTCGACCGTGCCCTTCAGATCCTTTCGGAACAGAGGGACCGTCACGGCCATGCCGCTGTAATAATCTGCCACGATCGGGCAGAAGAATGGCGCCGTCGTAAGGCCGGAGATCTTCACCATCTCCTTGAGGTGCTTGTGAGACTGGCCCAGGGCATACTGCCGGGGTGAATCCAGCGCGGCATCTCTCCCATCGGCTTCATAGTCCGCGATCATGCTTTTTCCGCCGCCGGAATATCCGGTCACCGAGAAACAGGTCAAGGCTGTGTCGGGCGACACCAGGCCCTCATGCACCAGAGGTTCGACCAGGGAGATGAATCCGCTGGCGTGGCAGCCCGGGTTTCCGATCCGGTGACTGACGGCGATCTTCTCACGCAGACCGTGGAGTTCGGGGAA
>CAZMXF010000606.1:0-1684 GCA_964570015.1 uncultured Oscillospiraceae bacterium
CAAACCCTTGCAATTAAAGGGATCCCGGAAAACAAATTCAGTTACCCTAGCCAAAATCAAGGCTCCGAGGAGAAATCCCCGGAGCTTTGTCATTTAGCGGAAAACCTAGTAATACCAACGATTCCAGCCGTTTCAAAACGACTGACCCAGAGGCCGCTCCTACTGATCGAAACTACGTTTTCAGGAGATTTATCTCCCAAATGGGAGATGAAATAGGAGATTTTTGAGCCTGCTTTCCGAAGCAAAATACCAGTACATCATCATCATTTTTTGAGGCCTTTCATGCTCGAATCGACTCATATCCGGATCGGTGCGGTTCGCATAATTGTGGATCGCGCTTTTTTCATTTACACTGCAGAAAAAGGGACAGGATAAGGAGGTGCAGCCATGTCAAAGACGAAATACCGATTCACATATGATGAAGTCAGAGTTATCGTGATCGCCCTGGTGGAACTGAAGAACCAGCTGATCGCCGAGGGAAGATATACTGACGCAGTAGATGAGCTTCTTGTGAGGTTCGTTGATTAGGAATCCTTTCAGCCGGATATCGGAATACATTGCTCTGCATGCTCTATGCGGAGCTTTTGTTATTTCAGAATACCGGAATTACGGAGAAAGGATTAGTTATGGCAACTACAAATGAAACAATGAAAGTTATTGCAAATGGAGTCGATAAGAAGGAAGAACCGGAAATCATCATGGGCGGCAAAGTAATCGCTGTAGAGGTGCCGGATGAACTGGCGGAGGTCTTTGAGGGAATTATCGGATCACTGATAGAGAAGAGTGAAAGCGCAGAAGCAGAATCCCCGGAGAATAACGACAGCAACGGTGGAGACTGGGACGATGATGAAGAGTTAACAGAAGCAGAAGAACTGGCAGCAGACATCGCCTACTGGCTCGCACATCGTGCATCAGACAATTTGATGAAGGTTGCGAAGGAAGAACAATTATCTACAGAGTCGATGCTGGCTATCGTGAAATGTTTTGAGAAAACGGACTCTGAGAGCCTTGTTTCCATGTTAAAAGTGATTTTCCTCAGTCATGGAATGATCGACGTGGCCGCTGAGCTGTATCTTCTGGATATCTGCAAAGACTATTTAGAGGATGTGGCTTTTTTCTTTGAGGACGCCTTTTTCGATACGGATGCCATTGATTGGTATTCCATAGAGAATCTGCTCCGGGAAAAAGCAAGAGAGCAGAACAATCAGCTGAATTAGGAGGACCGTATGAGTGAATGTAGGACAATCGCTATATGTAATCAGAAGGGAGGCGTCGGGAAGACCACCACCGCTGTGAACCTGGGCGCTGGGCTGGTGAAATCCGGGAAACGTGTCTTGCTTGTTGACTGCGATCCCCAGGCAGACCTGACCCAGTCGCTCGGATATCAGGCAGACGAGCTGGATCAGTCCCTCGGGAGGCTGATGTATCTGGTGACGCAGGACTGCAAGCCCGTTGTCAGAGACACGATTCTGCATCATGAAGAGGGTATGGACCTTCTGCCTTCCAATCTGGATCTTTCATCTATGGAAAGCCAGCTGGTAAACGCCATGAGCAGGGAGAAACTTCTGTCTCTGCTTTTGAGAGATGTAAAGAAGGACTACGACTATATACTGCTGGACTGTTCACCATCTCTTGGGATGATCACCATCAACGCCTTGACAGCGACAGACAGTGTGATCATACC
>CAZMXF010000607.1:0-1684 GCA_964570015.1 uncultured Oscillospiraceae bacterium
CCCGCGACAAGGTCATGCAGATCCGCAACAACTATGAGAAGGAAGTCTTCAACGGGGACATCGGGACCGTGGACCGGGTCGATCTTGAGGACCGCACGCTGACGGTGCGCTTTGACGACCGCCTCGTGGACTACGACGCGACAGAGCTCGACGAACTCGTTCTGGCCTATGCCACCACAATCCACAAAGCCCAGGGCAGCGAATACCCCGTCGTCGTGATGCCCATCCTGATGACCCATTACGTGATGCTGCAGCGAAACCTCCTCTACACCGGCATCACCCGTGCGAAGAAGGGCCTTGTCCTCGTCGGGACAAAAAAGGCCATCGCCCACGCGGTGCGCACGGTCAAGGTCACCAGACGCAACACAAAGCTCTGCGAGCGCCTGCAGCAGGAGGTCCCTGGGCACATCCCGATCCCCTATTGATCCGGTTCCGGCGCATCTTTTGACTGAAATGCGGAAAATCCTTGCTTTTTCGCCCCGGACGTGTTATCATACCCCGGCTGTGCTTCCCGCCTCCACGCGGGGACAACGATACCAGATCCGTGAGTTCGAAACCATCCTCACGTAAAACAAAACTAAGGAGAAAACCGAATATGAAAAACAAGAATCTTCTGTTCATGACACAGGGTGCCATGATCGCCGCGCTCTATGTGGCGCTGACCTACATCTTCGCTCCCATTTCATTCAGCGAGATCCAGGTCCGCCTCTCGGAGGCGCTGACGATCCTCCCGGTGTTCACCCCGGCGGCGATCCCCGGCCTCTTCATCGGCTGCCTCATCGGCAATACCGTCGGCGGGGCCCTGCTCCCGGATATCATCTGCGGCAGCTTCGCCACTCTGGCCGGCGCCTTCTTCACCTGGAAGCTGCGCAATGCGCACCCCTTCCTGGCCCCCGTTCCGCCGATCGTCGCGAACACCCTTGTTGTCCCCTTCGTCCTCAGGTATGCGTATATGGTGGATCTGCCGATCCCCCTCATGATGCTGACGGTCTGCATCGGTGAGATTCTCTCCTGCGGCGTTCTGGGCCTGATTCTCTACTACGCGCTGCGTCCCCACCGGGACCGCATCTTCGGCAGACTCGAGACGGCCTGACCGCCTGTCCGAAAAGCCCCCAAGAAGCAAAACCGCCCGAACCGGTATCGAATCGGTTCAGGCGGTTTTGCTTGTCTGTTGCGGTGTGGCCGCGGTGTTCTTACGGTCTCAGCTCCACGTACAGCGCTCGGTACTGCAGGGCCGACTGATCCCAGGAAACGTCCTTCTCCATATCCCGGGCCACCATCTCGTCCCAGTGCTCCCGGTCGGTAAAGTAGAGGGTCTTCGCCCGGTTGATGGCATCCAGCAGCAGGCCGGACTCATAGCGGTCAAAGGTGAAGCCGTTTCCGCTGTTGGCAAACTGGTTGTAGGGCTCGACCGTGTCTTTCAGTCCGCCGGTCTCACGGACGATGGGCACCGTGCCGTAACGCATGGCAATGAGCTGGGTCAGGCCGCAGGGCTCGAACAGGGACGGCACCAGCAGTGCGTCGGCGCCGCCGTAGATCTCGTGGGCCCTGCTCTCGTCGTACATGATGTTGGAGCAGACGCTGCCCTTGTAGCTGTTCTCATAGTAGCGGAACGCGTCCTCATACCATGGCTCTCCGGTGCCGAGCACCACCACCTGGGTGTTGCCGTCGATGAGCTCGGGCA
>CAZMXF010000608.1:0-1683 GCA_964570015.1 uncultured Oscillospiraceae bacterium
GGCGTCTGGCTGGACTGGGAGGCCCAGGGTGCACGTGTCACGCAGAACCTTCTCCATGACAACCAGCGCCCGGAAGGCGTGGAGCCGGCGAAGGGCGCCATGTTCTCCAACGACATCTTCGTCGAAGTGGGACACGGCCCCACACTGATCGACAACACCGTGATGCTGTCCAAGGCCTCCCTGATCATGCCCAGCGAAGGCCTGGCCCTCGTTCACAACCTGATCTGCGGAGCCTTCGGCTATCTCAACGCAGGCGTGGACTTCTCCGTCAACGGCCGGCGGGAGCCCCGCTACACCCCCTACCACATCCGCCACCGCACCGAAGTTGCGGGGTTCATGACCATCCTGCACGGCGACGACAGAGTGTACAACAACATCATCGTGCAGAAGCATCCCGTCACCGACCCGTCCATCGCCCCGAATACGCCCGACCATCAGATCGCCGGCACCGCGCCTTTCGATATCTTCCCGTCCTATGACGAGTGGATTTCCAACTTCATGATGGACCGGGAACCGGACATGGACGCTCTGGCCCCGTATCATTTCGGCCATCTGCCAGCCTGGGTCAACGGAAACGCCTATTTCAACCACGCCACCGTCAGCCGGCACGAGAAGCACGGATTTGTCGGAGAAGGCGACGGAATCACGGTCGACCTGGCCGAAGCGGACGGAAAATTCATCCTGAAGACCAATCTGTATGACGGTCTCGGTTCCTTCCGTGACGGCATCGTCACCAGCGAGACGCTCGGCCTTGCCTTTGAGCCCGAAGAGCGCTTTGAGAATCCGGACGGCACCGCAATCGTCTTCGACCGTGACTATCACGGCGCCCACCGCGGTCTTTCCGCCCTGCCCGGGCCCTTCGCTGAAGGAGGGTCTGAAATCACGGTCTGGTGATTCTGCCCGATCCATGAGGATTCGATCCTCCTGTGCTCATTTCCTTTCAGAGATCCCGCTCCGCAACAGGCGGTTGCTTTTCAGATCCGCAGCTCTGTGTTAAGATATCGGACAAGGAGGTGGTCAGATGAATACAAAAGACGTCATCCTCGATCTTCGGACCAGAAACGGTCTGTCCCAGGATGATCTGGCCGAAAAGGTCTTTGTGACCCGTCAGGCGGTATCCCGGTGGGAAAACGGTGAGACGGTCCCCAATACCGAGACGCTGAAACTGCTTTCAAAGCTTTTTGATGTTTCCATCAACACGCTGCTCGGTGCGCCCCGCCGGCTCGTCTGCCAATGCTGCGGCATGCCGCTGGAAGACGCGCTGATCGGCCGAAACAAGGACGGAACGCTCAACGAAGACTACTGCAAGTGGTGCTACGCGGACGGGACCTATACCTACAGCAATATGGACGATCTGATCGACGTCTGTGTCGGTCACATGGTAAACGAAAACTTCTCCGAAGAACAGGCCCGCTCCTATATGAAGCAGCTGCTTCCCGGCCTGGATTACTGGAAGCGCTACGACGAGCTCAGTGACGACGGAGAATTCGAAGCCTTCAAAGCGCAGCTGATTCGGGAAATCAACGATCTCCACATCGAGGGCCTGCCCAAAGTCGAAAAGCTGAACGCCCTCGTCGGAAGCTACGTCAATCTTGAGTACCCGCTGCCCGGCGGCGCCCGCGTGAAGTTCCTGGACGACCGGACGACATATCTGGGCAACCAGCGTGAATCGGAGTTTGGCGG
>CAZMXF010000609.1:0-1679 GCA_964570015.1 uncultured Oscillospiraceae bacterium
CATACAGATCACGCAGCCTTTCCCGGATGGTGTCAGACGGTACGCCGGCCAGGCGCCCGGTCAGAATCATCCGCACGGCGGTCAGCTCATTCTCCGTTCCGGCAAGATAGGCAATGACGCTCTCTTCGCCGAAGGAGCAGAGCTTCGCGTTGGACAGGTAATCGGCAACGGCGTTGTCACAGGCAAGCTCAAAAGCCGTCAGCGTTCCGCCGGATACGGCCTCCGCCCCCAGCTGGGCAGCCTTGGTAAGCGCGGTGCCGGCAAACACGGAGGCCAGGCCTTCCCCGGAAATCCCCTGGGTCAGGCGCTCCTCGCTGACGCTTCCGCCGGCAACAAGCGCTTCCTGAAGATAGCCGATGTCCTTCCCCATACGGAGAATACGGACGGCGGAGCGGAGATTGGTGCTGTCGGCCAGAAGCGCGACATAACCGCGGGCAAAATCACTGTCCAGTTCATCCGCCAGGGCGTTCATCTCACGGAAATATGCCTTGTCAAGCAGGAAGTCGGAGAGCTGCGGGTTGGCGCTGCGGGCGAGAAGATTTCTCGCCTCCTCGGCTGCGCTTCCCAGCTCACCCGGCAGATCCCGAAGCCGATCTTCCTGGAACCGCTTCTGCACCGTTTCCGGAGCAACCCGCCCGGAAGAAGAGAGCAGAGAGGCGTCATTGCGATGCATCGCTTCGGACTTGACCAGCACTTTGGCATTGTGATAGTCATACTTCAGGCGGAACAGATCCAGCGCAGCCGTGTTCGGGATCAGCGTTTCCAGTTCATGGAACACTGCGGCACGTCGATCGGAGAGCGCGGTCTCGATCTGTTTCACACTCATCTGTGACATATCCTCGTAACCGCTGTCCGTCAGCATCTTTGCGGCATCTTCGAAATTCGGGGCATCCAGCATGCGTTCCGCCTTGTCCCGGCTCAGCATGCGCGGCTCACGGGCACGGAGCAGCGAGGAAATATACAGATAATCCTCTTTATTGATAGCCAATACAGGTCCTCCTTTCGTCGGACACTTACTTGAACAGGATGTCTGCGAGCTTCGAGGCCATTTCCCCCTTGCACAGATCCACCAGCAGCTCCACGCTGCAGTTGGCTTCTATGCTGCCGCGACGCAGGATCAGTCCGCCGGAGATATCACGGGTCTCATCCGAGAGCTTCATGTGCGCTCCGCCGGCATTGATCGCCTTGACGAGCTTTTCGCCGACCGCCGCCCGATCCCGTTCATTGAGGATCACTTCCTCGTCTCCGGTCACGGAGGCGTTTTTGGCCAGGCCGGCCAGGAAAGCGACATAGCGGTCCTCGGGGAGAGAGACGATCTTTTCCTGCGCGAGGTCAAAGCTTTTTTCCACCATCTCCTGCTTGACAGCCAGAACGCTCTTTCTCGCTTCCATTCTGGAGATGCGCAGCGCGCCGTCTTCCTGATCCTGGCACGCCTTGACCCCTTCGCGGATCCTGTCGCTGTAAAGCCGGGAGGCCTCCTCCTCGTATTTTGCCTTGATATCAGCGCACTTTGCTTCAGCTTCCGCAAGGATCGCGCCGACCTGGGCATCTGCATCCGCAGCAATATGCGCTATGATTTTTTCTGTACCCTTCATGGTGTCCTCCCTTCGGTCAGATTCCGTATGGAGAGGGCTCAGATGAAGAGCAGCATCATCATCGAAGCCAGAAGCGAAAGAATG
>CAZMXF010000610.1:0-1677 GCA_964570015.1 uncultured Oscillospiraceae bacterium
TCAGGAGTTTGTTCGGGTGTTGCCACAGGATCTGCAGCGGGTGTCGGAACAGGCTCTGTCTGTGACGATTTGCTTCCGCATCCCATGGAAAAAACTGCCATAGCCAGCAGCAGGTAGACGATTATCAGTTTTTTCATCTCTTTGCTCCTTATCTATGCTTGTTGCGGCCCCAGAACGTGTTGTAGCGGTCAGGCTGCCAGCCGGGCTTTACGCCCTTCACAGCCTCTGCTGCGGTGATCACGGTATCGCCGTTGTCGATGTCAACCAGGGTATATCGGTCATGACCCATGCCGAGCTCTTTCATATAACTGAGCTGGCGGAGGCCGTGACGGGATTCCACGCGCTCAATCAGATCTTTTCCTGCTCCCTCCGGCAGATTGTAGATCAGATCCATACAGGCATTGTCCACTGCCAGAATATCCAGTGAGGCCAGAATGCCGACGTCCGGTGTGACCACGGGTTCAGCATTGGCGCCTGCGCAGTCACAGTCGATAGACATGTTGCGCATGGTATTAATATAGCAGACATGAGGCGCGAAGTAATCAATAGTCGCCTTGGTGCTCTCGGAGATACGCTCCATCAGCTCTTCCTCGGAAATGCTCCACATGCTGCCGTCCGGATGAGTATGGATCTCTTTCTTTCCGATTCTTCCGTCAGCACAGCCGATGCCGATGTTCTTATTGGAGCCGCCGAAACCGCCCATCATATGTCCCTTAAAGTGGGTCAGCACCAGCAGAGAGTCATAATTCAGCATGTTCTTCCCGACATGCATCTCTGTAAACCACTTTCCTCCCTTGACCGGCAGCGCCGCGACACCATCGGCATCGGTGATGTCCACCGGGCAGAAGGTCCAGCCGTTGATCGCCAGCGTTTTGCGATGGGCCTCGGTGGTATAGCGGCTGCCTTCGTAATAAGTGTTGGTTTCGATGATTGTCGCATCGGGCAGACGCGTGTCGATCAATTCCTTTACCCAGGGACGCGGAATGATATTGGGACCTTCCGCCTCTCCGGTGTGCAGCTTAATCGCCACCTTCCCGGTCAGGGCAGCACTCACCCTGTCATAGATCTTCTTGAATCCTTCTTCGGACAGGTCCCGGGTAAAGAACACCACCGAACTCTCGCCCGTGCGTTCTTCAAAGGGAACATATCTGTTGCCGTCTTTTCCGGGAACCGGTTTGCTGTTGCTCATTGTTTCTTCTCCTTTTCCAGTTTGCTGTAGTCTTCGTCAGAAACCGGCTCCAGCCACTCGTTAGAGGCGTTCTCTCCGCCGACCTCTATGGCCAGGTGAGAAAACCACGAATCCGCTGTCGCGCCGTGCCAGTGCTTGACATTTGCCGGGATGTTGACCACCGTTCCCGGTGTCATTTCCACGGGTTCCTTGCCCCATTCCTGATACCAGCCGCGGCCGCCTACACAGATCAGCATCTGCCCGCCGCCGGCAGCAGCGTGATGGACGTGCCAGTTGTTGCGGCAGCCGGGTTCAAACGTGACGTTGAACACCGGAACCTGCTCGGTGGAAACGGGGGCCAGATAGCTCTGCCCCACGAAGAACTGCCCGTAGGGATTTTCTTCCCCGACGGGGAAGAAGATCGTATTCTGATAGGTATCCTTTTCGTTCCGAGCGGGCTCTTCCTCGTTCCAGATCTCCTTCGCCTGGCGGAAGACCGCCCAGCCTTT
>CAZMXF010000611.1:0-1676 GCA_964570015.1 uncultured Oscillospiraceae bacterium
AGCTTGGGGTTTTGAGTCCGCTGCTGGATGCCGGTCTCAGCAAGTCGGACATCCGTGCGCTCTCGAAGGAGCTGGGACTTCCCACCTGGGACAAGCCCTCCTTCGCTTGTCTGGCTTCCCGTTTTGTCTATGGGGAAGCCATCACCGATGAGCGGCTCTCCATGGTTGACCGGGCCGAACAGCTCCTGCTGGATCTCGGGTTCCGGCAGTTCCGGGTCCGCATCCACGGCGATCTGGCCCGCATCGAGATTCTTCCGGACGACTTTGACCGGATCATAACATCCGCGGTTCGGGAACAGATCGCCGCAGCGTTGAAGGGATACGGTTTTTCTTATGTCACGCTGGATCTATCCGGCTATCGCACCGGCAGTATGAACGAGGTATTGAAACGATGAAAACGATCTATCTGGATTGCAGCATGGGTGCCGCCGGCGATATGCTGACCGCAGCCCTGCTGGAGCTGCATGAGCAGCCCGAAGCGGTACTGGATACGCTGAACCGTGCGTTTGACGGAAAAGCCGTTCTTTCGGTCCGCAAGGATCAGAAGTGCGGCATTTCCGGCAGCCACGTCACCGTCACCATCGACGGCCAGGTGGAGGGCGAGGAACATCGGCGCAGCCACGACGCCAGGCACAATAGTGAACACTCCCGGGACGGCGGTCACCTTCATGATTGCGAACATCACCACGACCATGATCACGCTCATCCTCCGGTCGCCGATGCCGCAGCGGAGCGTGCCGCCGAGCCTCATCACCATCATCACCACCATACCTCCATCACCGAGGTCCGGGAGTTTATTGGAGGGCTCGACCTTCCCTCAGACGTGATTCAGAACGCCCTCGCGGTTTACGACCTAATCGCCGCGGCGGAAGCTCGTGTCCACGGGCACCCGATGGAGAACATTCATTTCCATGAAGTCGGCTCCCTGGATGCCATGGCCGATGTGGTCTCGGTCTGTTACCTGATGCATGAGCTGGCACCCGATCAGATCATTGCCTCGCCGGTTCACGTTGGCAGCGGAACGGTCCGCTGCGCCCACGGCGTGCTGCCGGTTCCGGCTCCGGCAACCCAGGAGCTGCTGACAGGAATCCCGATTTATACCGGGGACATTCTCGGAGAGCTCTGCACACCCACCGGGGCTGCGCTGCTGAAGCATTTTGTCACGCAGTTCGACAGCATGCCTCCCATGCGGGTTTCCAGGATCGGCTACGGCACCGGCTTTAAAGACTTTCCCCGTGCCAATGTGATTCGAGTGTTGCTCGGTGAAGCCGAGGCCAGGACGGAGCAGGTTCTGGAGCTTGCCTGCAATATCGACGACATGACCGCCGAAGAGCTCGCCTTCGCTCAGGAGCGTCTCTTCGCCGCAGGAGCACTGGATGTTTATTTCACCAATATCGGCATGAAGAAAAGCCGCCCCGGCGTCATGCTGACCTGCATGTGCCGCGCAGAGCAGCGGGATGAACTTCTCGCCTGTCTCTTCCGCCATACCACCAGTCTCGGGATCCGGGAATATACCTGCAGCCGTTACACGCTCTCTCGGACGTTTGAAACAAGGGAGACCTCTTACGGGTCCGTCCGCATCAAGCGCTCACACGGTTACGGCTCGGCACAAGAGAAACCCGAGTACGAGGACCTGAAAAAAATCGCAGAGGAACAGAACCTGTCCCTCCGCGAGG
>CAZMXF010000612.1:0-1675 GCA_964570015.1 uncultured Oscillospiraceae bacterium
GCGATTCGGTCGGATAAGGACCGATTCCTAAGAGAGCGTGAGTCATTCGGGTGTGTTGAGTTTTCGGAGCTGTCGGACGAACTGTCGGACGAAGGGCTCGTCCGAGAGAGTTCGGATCTTCTGACGCTTCGGAACAACCAGAACACCATCCTGAATGCGATTGGTCTTCTCGACCGCTATGCCCCGGAGAAAAAGCCGCTGCTGAGTGCCAAGCCACAGGTGGAGACGGAAACGCTCCTGGATGATTCGATCCTGAAGTCTGCATTGGAAAAGGCTTCGACCATCAACGGCCTGGAGGAAAAGATCAAGCGTCTCACGGCGGAAGAGAACCGCCAGAACACGCTGATTGAATCCGTACAGCCGTGGCTGGATCTGGATCTTCCCCTGGATACCTCGGCGACTGAGCGCAGCGCCGTCCTGTGGGGCTCGATCCCTGCACGGGTTGACCTCCCGGAGGTAATTTCCGCAGTGGAGGGTACCTCGGATGAGGCGGAGCTCTTCCGGATTTCGGGAGACAAGTCCACCAACTACGTACTCGTGGTCTGCATCCGCGAAGTGCTTCCGGAGATTCAGGAATGCCTGAGGCATTACGGCTTCACGGCGATTTCCTTTACCGGAGAGCAGGGCAGTGCGAAAGATGCAAAGGCCCGGGCGGAGAACAAGCTCGTCTCCCTGGCAGGGGAGAAAGAGAGCGTACGCAGTGCCCTGATCGCCAAAGCGCCCGAACGGAACGACCTCAAGCTGGCTGCGGATGTCGCCGCGGCAAAGATCGCCCGTGCGGAAGCGGAAGGCAAGCTGATGGGCCTGGAAAGCACGGTGGTGATGCAGGGCTGGGTTCCCGCGGAAAAGGAACAGGAGCTCGCCCGGATCCTCGAGGGCTACGGCTGTGCTTGGGAGACGGAAGAGCCGGATCCCAGCGAATACCCCGACGTCCCCGTACAATTGAAAAACAACCGGATCACCGACGCGCTGAACATGGTCACGAATATGTATTCGCTTCCGGCCTATGACGGCGTGGATCCGAACCCGCTGATGGCCCCGTTCTTCATCCTGTTCTATGGACTGATGATGGCGGACATGGGCTACGGTCTTCTAATGATGATCGCGGCACTGGTCGCGATGGCAAAGATCAAGCCGCGCAAGGGGACGTTGTCCTTCTGCAGGCTGCTTCTCTACGGCGGGATCTCGACCTTCATCATGGGTGCGCTGACCGGCGGTTTCTTCGGCAACGCTCCTGAACAGATCGGAAAGATCCTCGGAAAGCCTGAAGGCTGGGGCGTCCTTCCGAGCCTGTTTAACCCCATGACTGACAGCATGCTGGTCCTGATCGGTTCGATGGCTCTCGGTATGATTCACCTGAACACCGGTATGGTCATCAGTGCTGTGGAGAAGGTCAAGAAGGGCGACGCCGCCTCGGCCCTGTGGGAAGAAGGTTCCCTCTGGGTCACCTTGGTCGGCATTGTTCTCTTTGCCCTGAACAAGACTGCCGTTCCGCAGATCCCCGCGGTCCTCGGGAAAGCGATTCTGATCATCGGCGGGCTGATGATCCTCTACGGAGGAACACGCGGCGCCACCGGCTTCGGCGAGTTCACCAGTATTTTCGGTACACTTTATAATACTCTGACCGGCTGGTTCGGCGACATCCTGTCGTACTCCCGTATCATGGCCCTGATGC
>CAZMXF010000613.1:0-1673 GCA_964570015.1 uncultured Oscillospiraceae bacterium
CAGATCTGCCATTCCCTGACCGGCGCAGACGGCGACAATGCCGTAGTCCTTTTCAGAATCGGCGACGTATTCCTCATCGTCGGCAGCCGGATCAGCCTGCTTCTTTTCGAGCTCTTCTTCGATTTTTTCGAGATCGTCGGTGGTCTGGGCTTTCTTACCGGCCTTGAGCTGTTCAGCCTGGGTGACCATGTTCTCAATCTTGGCAAGCTCCAGCGTGCCGTACTTCTGGCTCTCGTTCAGCGCGTTGCCGGGCATGTCGGTATGAACGTGGACCTTGAAGATCTCGTCGTCATCGCTGATGACGAGAGAGTCGCCGATGCTGGAGAGATATCTGCGCAGGGGTTCAAGGTCGACGTCGGGGCTGCTCTTGCGCACCACGTAGACGGTGTCAAAGGCAAAGGTGATGGACTCCATCAGAACATCGCCGGAGCCGGAGAAGAGATCGGACTCGGAATAATCCCGATCACCCTCTTCACCCGAAATCACTTCGCCCCGCAGGGAGGCCAGAATGGCTTCGAGGATGACCATGTAGCCCTTGCCGCCGGCGTCGATCACACCGGCCTTCTTCAGAACAGGGTTCTGATTGATGGTATCTTCGAGGGCGAGGTGTCCGGCGTTGATACCGGCGACGAGCGCGTCTTCCAGGGAAGCGCCTTTGTCAGCCGCCTTGGAAGCGGCCTTGGCCGCAAGGCGTGAAACGGTGAGGATAGTGCCTTCAGCAGGCTTCATGACAGCCTTATAGGCAGCGGTGACGCCGTCGGACATGGCTCCGGTGAACTCCACGGCACCTGCGGTGTCGAGCCCCTTGAGCCGCTTGGAGATCCCCCGAAACAGCAGGGACAGAATGACGCCGGAATTACCGCGTGCACCGCGCAGCAGGGCGCCGGCTACACAGTCCGCTGCGGCGGAAACCGTGTCGAAGTCCTTCTTGCGCAGTTCCGTGGCGGCGTTGTTGATGGTGAGACCCATGTTGGTACCGGTATCTCCGTCCGGAACCGGGAACACATTCAGGTCATTGATTGCCTGGATATTTTTATGCAGTGCCGCATCCGCGCAGAGAATCATCTCTTTGAAGGCTGCGGCATCAATATAGTCTTTCAAGATATACCTCCGGGGAGGATAAACCGGAAGGGCTTATCCGATGATTGTATCAATATATACATCCACGGCCTTCACGGGAACGCCGGTGTTTTTCTTCAATTTATAGCTGACCTCATTGATGATGCTGCGGGAGACGGCGGCGATGTTGACGCCCTGGTCCACGCCGATGTGCAGCTCGAGGGAAATGCTCTCATCATCGTTGTAGTGAACGACGACGCCTTTGGACATCGATTCCCTGCGCAGCAGCTGCAGCGGACCGCCGTCCTTGCTGCGGCCGGCCATGCCCTTCACGCCGAAACAGCTGGTCGCCGCGTCGCCGGCAAGAAGAGTAAACACGTCATCGGTAATACGGATGCTTCCGCTGTCATTGGTGATGTTGATCATAGTGCAAACTCCTTTCTGCAGAACTGACTGACCTCGGGCAGAAATCAATCAGCATATTATAATACGGAAAGGAGAAAAGCACAAGAATTATTTAAGAAAAGGGGAAATAGCCGGAGACCGGACCGGCGGGGATTTCAGCAAAAGGGCAAATTATATGGAAAACCGGTGTTGAAAATTATTCAAATTTT
>CAZMXF010000614.1:0-1665 GCA_964570015.1 uncultured Oscillospiraceae bacterium
CGAACTGATACATCGAGGAGTAGATGACGATTTCACCCTCCACGTCCTCGTTGACTGCAAAGGCAGACGGGCACAGAGAGAAAATCATGACCAGGACGAGGACGAGAGCAAGGATCTTTTTCATTGGGGTACCTCCTGTTTCTTTGTTTTTTTGTGTATTCTTTATCTTAACACGGAGAGAATGCTGTGTCCAGAATCGGTTTATATCTGAGAGAATAAAAATCAGAAATATTTGAGAATCGCCGGATCCTGTGGTATGATGAGACTGCTTCATCGCGGTAAAGCTCATGAGGCAAGCCAATCACAGTACCGAGAAACGGGAGCAGCAGCTATGACAGAACTCGAAAGACAGAGAATGCAGGAGATGATCCGCCGGCTGAATGAGGCATCCGAGGCCTATTACGGCGGCCGGGATGAGATCATGTCCAACTTTGAATGGGACGCGCTCTTCGATGAACTGACCCGGCTGGAGGCGGAAACAGGAGTTGTGCTGCCGGACAGCCCGACTCAGAAGGTCAACGCCGCGGCGGAGGACAACATCGCCGGAGAAAAGGAAGCGCATGAATTCCCCGCCCTTTCCCTGGCAAAGACCAAAAAGGTGGAAGAACTTCAGGAGTGGGCGGGAGAGAGACCGGTCTGGCTGAGCTGGAAGCTGGACGGACTGACACTGGTGCTGACCTATGACGGCGGACGACTCACGAAGATCCTCACCCGCGGAAACGGCAGCGTCGGGACGAACATCACCTTCATGAAGGAAGCGATCAAAGGCTTCCCCCTGGAGGTCGAAGACCGCGGACATCTGGTGGTGCGCGGTGAGGCGACCATCTCCTATCCGGAGTTTGAAAAACTGAATGCGACCATCTCCGATCCGGCGGAACGTTTTGCCAATCCGCGCAACCTGGCTTCCGGCACGCTGGCGCTGGATGCGAAGCGGCTGAACGAAGTCCGGGAGCGGAATGTAACCTTCAATGCCTTCACCCTGGTCCATACGGATGAGGAAATCGTCTCCTGGGGCGCGCGCATGGACTGGCTGGACAGGCTCGGCTTCACCACGGTGGACCGGGAACGAACCGATGCGCAGAAGCTGCCGGAGACGGTAGCCGAATGGACGCGGCGTGTTGAGAGCGGCGAGATGCAGATCCCGGTGGACGGACTGGTGATCTGCTATGATGATACGCAGTTTGCGGCTACGGGCAGTGTCACCGGACATCACGCCACCCGGGCGGGCCTGGCCTTCAAGTGGCAGGACGAAGTAGCCCAGACCACACTGCGGCATGTGGAGTGGTCCTGCGGAGCCACCGTAATCACGCCCATCGCAATTTTCGATCCCGTACAGCTGGAGGGGACGACGGTCTCCCGCGCTTCCCTGGTCAATCTCAGCGAGATGGACCGCCTGGGGATCGGCGAGAATGACAATACGGAAATCGAAGTAATCAAGTCCAACAAGATCATCCCGAAGGTGATCGCCGTCACGAAAGCCATTGGGAAATATACGCTTCCGGAACGCTGCCCGGCCTGTGAGGGACCGGTGAGTGTGGCGGTCGGCCCCAGCGGTGCGCAGACCCTCAAGTGCGACAATCCGGAATGCCCGGCCAAAAACCTGAAGAAGTATGAGCGCTTCGTCAGCAAGAGCGGCATGGACATTGACGGCCTGTCGACGGAGAC
>CAZMXF010000615.1:0-1661 GCA_964570015.1 uncultured Oscillospiraceae bacterium
TGCGGATCTGTTCTTCCGTTACCTGATTCGGACTGCTGTAGACAATGCTGCAGCCCTTTCCGGCTGCTTCGATTTTTTCCTTGTGCCGTGCTTCGACGGGCATCAATACCAGTACATTTTTCATGGCTTCTTCTCCTGTTTTCGTCATGCGATCCTGATTTTAAAAACAATCTTCTTCACGTTGGAGGGCCCGTTTACCTGTCCCTTGACACGGTGCGCGTCCTGCGGGAAGGCCACCAGGAAATCTCCGTGTTTCAGAATAATACTCTGATGAGCAGGGTTCTTTTCTGTAAAGACATAGCAGTCGTTTTCCGGTTTACTTATCGCATCATCCGGCGTGAGCGCCGAGGTTTCTGCGATGTCCATCCGTTCCTCTCCGGAGAGGATCACATGGATGTCCAGGTATTGCCTGTGCGCTTCGAAGAATCCCTTCTCATCGGGCTGCGTCTCAAAGAGATTCAGCGTTGCGTAGAGGTCGTTTCCTTCCATGTGGGTTGCTTCTGTCCCCACTGTGTTCAAAAATCCGTCGTTCAGGTAATCCAGTGCTTTGTCCAGCATGGGGTGAATCCCGCGATAATCCGCAGCGTCTTTCAATTTCGCGACAATCATGGTTTCTTTCCTCCGTTATTCTGTAATCTCATACATGGCAACTTCGTCGGTTTCACGGTTTGCCGCAATCAGGATATCCACACCCGCATCGTTGACATAGTGCATCACGTTTGCGGGACCTCTTCCCTCATCGATCAGCGTCACACTATAGTCCTCTTTGCCGCGGTCATAGCGGACCGCCATCAGGTTCTTTTTCCCGGCGCGGTGTCCGACGACAAAGGTCGCCTCTCCGGCTATTATACCGCCGCAGATCGCATGAGTAAAGGGCGCGTCTTCCTTAAAGTTCCAAACCGGGACATACGCCCCGTCCTTCTGGTGCCAGACCGAAATGCGCTCGCCGTGGAAGGGCGACAGGGTACAGAGTTCGTCCTGTCCGTCTCCGTCCAGATCCACCAGCACGGCATCACTGACCGGTGCTTCCAGCAGCAGTTCTTCCTGCCAGGCTCCGTCCGGTGTCTCGGGTGGCGTCAGGCGCCATACGCCTTCATCTGCCGAGATCAGGCTTGCCGGGATTCCGCTCCGGTCGCAGCGGGTATAGCCATGATTGCGGTGAAGGCCGTCTTTCAAGACGTGGAGCTCCAGCGGGTGCGCTTCATCGAAGCCGCTCAGATCCTCCGGCAAAATCGCCGTATAGACTTTCCCCGGGTAGCTCCAGTCGCCGTTCGGATGATCCTGTCCGGACTTGACCGTACAGACGATAAGCCAGTTCACGCCGCCCCGGGAGAGAATGTCGAAGCGGTGGACATGCGGGATGTTGGTCAGGGTGTGCATCTCCCAGTCACCCTTTCCCTTCGGCGTCACCACCACGAGCTGCGCCTCCAGCGACTCATCCGGAGAGTAGAATTTGGCCGTGGACAGGAGCTGTCCGTCCGTGCCCGGAACCTGAACCATGGTCATGACACCGCCCGGCTCCGTCCAGAGCGTGTCCTGCAGCGTTCCGTCCTGGTCGAAGAGATAGCAGGGATCCGCCTTCTCCGCAGCGACGAGAAACTGCCTCTTTCCCTGATAGAAAAGCGGCGCGATGGCATAGCACTTGTTCAGCTGCGCCAGAA
>CAZMXF010000616.1:0-1654 GCA_964570015.1 uncultured Oscillospiraceae bacterium
AGCGGCTGACAGCGACACACCTGTCGCAGAAAACGATCAAGAAACAACAGGAGGAAAAACATGAAACTCGGAACCCAGGAACTAATCATCATTCTGATCGTCGTGATCATCATTTTCGGGCCGACACAGATCCCCAAGCTCACCAAAATGTTCGGCAAGAGTGTAAAGAGCTTCAAGGAAGGCGTGGAAGAGACCGAAGAGGATGTTGAAGACAGTCCAAAGAAGGTGAAAAAGTCCAAGACCGCCAAGAAGGCGGAGACAAAGGCCGACGACGAGCCTGATGAAGAAGAGTAAAGAAAACAAAGCAGCGAACCCTGACGGGAGCATGAGCCTCTCAGGGCATCTGAGAGAACTCCGCAACCGGATTCTGGTAGTTGTGATTCTGCTGCTGGCAGCCTTTATGGCCTGCCTCAGCTTCTCTCCGAACCTCATCACCTTCCTGACGGACATGGGTGAGAAGTACAATTATGTCTTTGTGTACATCGCTCCGCAGGAACTGCTGCTGGTTTACCTGAACACTGCCCTGGTGGGCGCACTGGTCGTCTGTTTCCCCGTCGTTGCCTATGAGGTTTACGCCTTCTGCAGTCCCGGTCTGAAGAAGCGGGAACGTACATTTTTCATTGCTTCCCTGCTGGCCGGTACGCTGTTTTTCGTATTCGGCGTTGCCTTTGCGCGGTATATCAGCCTTCCTTTTGTGCTGCGGTTTCTGATCCAGTTCACCGGAGAAGTCGACGTCTCGGCCTCCATCAGCATCCAGCAATACGTCGGATTTCTTCTGACGATCTTCGTCGTGTTCGGTCTGGTGTTTGAGCTCCCGGTCGTATCCGTGCTGCTGACAGGCCTCGGCCTGATCCGTGCGGAATGGCTCCGGAAAGGCCGGAAGATCATGATTGTGATCATCTTTCTTATGGCCGCCATCATCACGCCGCCCGATGTGGTGTCCCAGGTAATGGTCGCCCTGCCGATGATTCTTCTCTATGAACTGAGCATCGCGCTCAGCAGTCTGGTCGGCAAGCGCCGCAGGGAAAAGCTGGGAGACGACAATGAGGAGGAAGAGGCAGAATCCTGACCGTAAGGTTCATCTGTACGAACCTGCATTCTCATCATAATACTATTTGAACTAGAAAGCACCGGCTTTGCCGGTGCTTTCTGTATTCATATAAGATGGCAGATTCGCCGGTATTCTTCCGTCTCTTTCCCGTCCTCTCCGCGGATCAGGAATACCGGCTCCGTCTTGAGCCCGGGTTTTCCGTCCTTGCGTCCTTCGACGAGCAGCAGCGAAGCAGGCGAAGCAGCGTTGTGGTGCACAAAGCGGATCCGCTTCGGCTCCAGATGCTGCTCTCGCATCTCCTGCAGGAGCGAAACAAGCCGCTCTGCACGGTAGCAGAAGAATACCCGTCCCCCGCTGCGGCAGAGCCGCGAGGCAGCTCGGCAGAGTTCCGGGAGACGGAGAGTCTTCTCCCCTCTTGCGCCGCTGCGCGCTTCATCCGGAGACTGGCTCCCGTTCTCTGCCGTATAGTACGGAGGATTGGAGATAATGAAATCATAGCCACCGTTCGGCAGCTTTCCGGCAGTCTCACGCAGGTCGCCGCAAACCAACTCTGCCCGCTCCTGCAGGCCGTTGGCGCGGAGATTCTCTTCGGCGAGCTGAACC
>CAZMXF010000617.1:0-1651 GCA_964570015.1 uncultured Oscillospiraceae bacterium
TATCGTCACCAGCATCATTGAAAACGGCTACGTTCTGAAGCCCTACATCGGCATCACAGTATCTCCCCTGTCTGAAGAGACCGCCAACATCACCGGCATTAAAGCCGGCGCCGTCGTACAGGATGTCACGGAGGATGCTCCCGCCGACAAGGCCGGGCTCAAGAGTCACGATGTCATCGTCAAGGTCGGTGACACCGACATCAACGATTCCAACGATCTGGTCCAGGTCATCTCCAAATCCGATCCGGGCGACGTACTGACCTTCCACATTTACCGTCAGGGTCAGGAAATCACGCTGGATGTCGAGATCGGTTCCAAAACCGAGTCCGCGCTGAAAGATGAGGAAGAGGCTGAAGAAGAGAATGCCGAGCCCCAGGAGCAGCCCAACCAGAACGGGATTCAGGGCTGGAGTGATAACCCGATGGAAGACTTCTTCCGCTTCTACTTCGGTTACTGATCTCCCCGGTCACCGGCAGAACATTTACAGCGACGCCTTTACAGACAGGTGAATCTGAAAACAATTGTGAAAACTGTGCCTTAACCGGCGCACCTAAAAAAGAAACCGAGGCAGCTCTTTTGTGGGCTGTCTCGATTTCTTTTTTGTTTATACAACTGCTGCTATATTTTAAAAAAGGATCAAACGCCTGATATCAGAACACGCTCTCCATCTCCATGTCCAGCAGGTCGGCGTAGATGTGATTCCCGGATTATATATTGCAGGCGCCGAGAATGGAAGCCTTTCCTCCAGCCCGTACTATGATGTCGGCGTTACCTGCAATGGTCTTTCCCCTGCCAGCGGGCATTTGGCGGGCTCGGAAGCCCTACGGGCATACGGCGAAGCCCTGACCCCAGAGGCAGCCGCCGCAAGTTGGCGCAGCGGAACCGATACAGTCCGTTTCGTTTTCTTCCAGCAGCTCGCAGCCGCCGCAGAACAGGCAGGGCGCATACTTGAATTCATGTACGCGCTGACGGAAGGACCGATACGCTTCGCCCTCCCAGATCTCGCCGAGACTTTGTCCGTAAATAGTTCCAAAGGAGTGATGCCGAATGCGGCGTTTGTGGTCACCAAGGTAGGTGTCCGCCGTGTGGAGCAGACCCATGCAGGGAGAGACGTCCCCGTCCCAGCGAATGAAGCAGTGCCCTTCCTCAATGAAGCGGCACCAGTTGGTACGCCGGGTGACGGGCTTTCCCTTCCAGGAGAACAGCTCCGCCTCCTGCAGGCTCTCCTCGTCCGGAAAGAGCAGATCTTTGTAGCGCGCTGAGAATTTGAACATAGGGATCTCCGTCCCCATGTCGAAGCCCTCGAACCGCCAGGTATAGCCGATCTTGTCGGTAACGGCCTTGATGGCGGCCACATCGCACATAGGCCAGAGCGCCTGTTCGATATCCTCCGCGCGGTTGGGAATGATATGGCTCAAATTCAGATCATCGGCCCCGAAGCGCTCGGCAAATTCCCGGATACGGCGGAGGCTGGCAATGTTGTCGCGCATGACGACGGCCGTCATGCCGAGACGAACGTCCGATCCGCTCCGGACTTCGTTGAAAGCCTCCAGATTTCCGAGAACCAGGCCGAAATCACTGCCGACCTGGATCTTTCCGTAGTTCTCGTACAGCTCGTCGATGGAGACCCAGATCCGCGAGACACCCGCTT
>CAZMXF010000618.1:0-1651 GCA_964570015.1 uncultured Oscillospiraceae bacterium
CAGGACGAAGAGGGCAAGCTCTTCTCCGTCGGGCACTTCGATCTGGTGATCTGCGACGAGGCCCACCGCTCCATCTATAACAAATACCGGGATATTTTCAACTACTTTGACGCGCCGCTGGTGGGCCTGACCGCCACGCCCAAGGACGAGATCGACAAGAACACCTATGAAGTGTTCGAGCTGGAAAGCGGTGTGCCCACCTACGGCTATGAGCTGGCTCAGGCGGTGCAGGACGGATACCTGGTGGACTTTCTTTCTGTGGAGACCACACTCAAATTCATCCAGCAGGGCATCGTGTATGATGAGCTCTCGGAGGAAGACAAGGCCGCCTATGAGGACACCTTTGAGGATGAAAACGGCGAACTGCCGGAGAGCATCGCCTCCTCGGCGCTGAACGAATGGATCTTCAACGAAGACACCATCCGCGAAGTGCTCAACATCCTGATGACGGAAGGCCTGAAGATTGACTATGGAAGCAAGCTCGGCAAGACCATCATCTTTGCCAAGAGCCACCGGCACGCGGAAAAGATCCTGGAGGTGTTCGGGAAGGAGTACCCGCATCTGGTCGGCTACGCCAAGGTTATCGACAACTATATGACCTATGCCCAGAGCGCCATCGATGAATTTTCCGAAGCGGATAAACTGCCGCAGGTGGCGATCTCGGTAGACATGCTGGACACCGGAATCGACGTGCCGGAAGTGCTCAACCTGGTCTTCTTCAAGAAGGTCATGAGCAAAGCAAAGTTCTGGCAGATGATCGGCCGCGGGACGCGGCTCTGCCCGGGCCTGATCGACGGAAAGGACAAGACCAGGTTCTATATCTTCGATTTCTGCGGCAACTTCGAGTTCTTCCGTATGAACAAAGGAAAACCCACCGCCAACATGATCGCCCTGCAGGGAGCCATCTTCCGGCTGAAAGCACAGATTGTCTTCCGGCTGCAGGATCTGGCGTTTCAGACACCGGAACTGATTGCCTTCCGCAAGTCGCTGGTGGACGACATGGTGGAGAAGGTACGGGAACTGAATCGCGACAATTTCGCCGTCAAACAGCATCTGAAATACGTAGAGCTGTATTCCAATCCCGACAACTACAATGCCCTCACTTATGAAGATACCCTGCTCATGGGGCAGGAGCTGGCTCCGCTGATTGAGCCGGAGAAGGACGATGCCAAGGCCCTGCGTTTTGACGCGCTTCTGTATGGAATTGAGCTGGCTTATCTTGCCGGGGAGAAGTATAGCCGTGCGCGGCATGATCTTCTGAAAAAAGCACAGGCTGTTGCAAGCGTGGCGAACATTCCGGAGATCATGATGCAGGCGGAGCTGTTGAACCGGCTTCTGCACACGGACTATCTGGACAACGCGGGTATTCATGAATTTGAGTATATCCGAGAGAACTTGCGGGATCTCATCAAGTATATTCCGAACAACAAAGTGATCTATGAAACCAATTTTGACGATGAGGTGCTTTCTACCGAATGGCACATGTCCGAACCGGAGAGCGATTATCTGAAAGATTACCGTGCGAGAGCCGAATACTATATCCGCCAGCATCAGGACGAAGGCGTGATTGCCAAACTGAAAGGGAACATCCCGCTGACGGAAGAAGATGTCGCCGCGCTGGAAAAGATTCTCTGGAGCGAAGTCGGGACCA
>CAZMXF010000619.1:0-1650 GCA_964570015.1 uncultured Oscillospiraceae bacterium
AGTTGCCGTTGTCCAGAGCATAAACATTCTTGGTCTTTCCGGTGTAAACGAGTTTCTTTTCCATTGTGATATCTCCTTTATAAAAATATAGGGTTAACAAATTGAAGGGAGCTGTGCGGGAGCGCTCTCAGAGACGGGCTGCGATACCGGCGTCCTTTTCCAGGACTGCCGCCGTATCCTGATTGCGTTTCTGCTGCAGGCGCTCGGCCAGCGCAGCGTCTTCGACAGCGAGAATCTCGGCAGCCAGCAGTGCGGCGTTGGCTCCGTTGTTGATTCCGACGGTCGCAACCGGAATCCCGGAGGGCATCTGAACAGTACTGAGCAGCGCATCCATCCCGTCCAGAACGGGACCTTTACAGGGGATGCCGATCACCGGGAGTGTGGTGTTGGCTGCGATGGCGCCGGCGAGATGGGCTGCCATACCGGCGGCTGCCAGAAGAACGCCGAAACCGTTCTCACGGGCCGATACGGCAAACTGTCTGGCCTGTTCCGGGGTCCGGTGTGCGGAATAAACGTGCACTTCAAACGGAATCTCCAGCTTCTTCAGGAGATCGGTCGCTTTCTGAATGACGGGCAGATCACTGTCGCTGCCCATGACAATACCGACTTTCTTCATGAAATGGATTCCTCCTTCTTATGCGGTTGAATGACCGTATGAATCAATTTGCCTTTGTCTCGCAGTAGACGCAGCGATAGACCTTGTTCACGCGGTCTGTGAGCCGGAAAACATGCTTGAGTTCCTGCTCGGTTGAAGTGATGCAGCGAGGATTTTTACAGAAAATCACATTGGTCAGAGTCTCCGGCATTTCAATGCGTTTTTTCTCGATCAGCTCGCCGTCGCGGATGATGTTAATGCTGACACCCGGATCGACATACCCGATCACATCCAGACTCACCGGAATATCGGAGTCGATTTTGATGATATCCTTCCGGCCCAGTTTCACGCTGTGGACGTTCTTGATGATGGCGACAGAGCAATCGAGCTTTTCAAGTCCGAGCAGCTCATAGAGTTTCATGCCGCGCCCGGCCGTGATGTGGTCAATCACGATACCGTTGGAGATGGAATCTATATTCACAGTGTCCCGGCCTCCTTTAAGAGTTTCAGAATCAGTGCCATCCGCATGTATTTGCCGTAGAGAACCTGTTTGAAATAGCAGGCACGGGGGTCATCGTCGATGGCCACGCTGATTTCGTTGACACGGGGCAGCGGATGCATGATACAGAGATCCTCCCGTGCGTTTTTGAGTTTGTCGGGAGTGAGAATGTAACTGTCTTTCAGACGGAGGTAATCCTCTTCATTGAAGAAGCGCTCCCGCTGGACTCTGGTCATATAGAGGATGTCGAGTTCAGGCATGACACCCTCGAGGTCGGTGGTCTGGACATAGTAGATGTTCTTGGCGGCGAGGACTTCCTTTTTGACATAGCTGGGAAGCTTCAGTTCCTCGGGAGAGATGAGATAGAGCTTCAATCCGGGATAGCGGGAAAGAGCGCTGATGAGAGAATGCACCGTGCGGCCGAATTTCAGGTCGCCGCAGAAGCCGACGGTGAGATTTTCAAATCCACCCTTCTCCCGATAGATGGTCAGCAGGTCCGCCAGTGTCTGGGTGGGATGATTGTGTCCGCCGTCCCCGGCGTTGATCACCGGGATGC
>CAZMXF010000620.1:0-1640 GCA_964570015.1 uncultured Oscillospiraceae bacterium
CGGTGTCCCGTCGGAGGAAATCCGGCGTCGTGTGGACGATGCGCTTCGTCTTGTCGATATGTATGAATACCGCCTGCATGCTCCCCATCTGCTGTCCGGCGGACAGAAGCAGCGGGTTGCCATCGCGGGTGTGCTGGCCATGCAGCCGGATCTGATCGTCCTGGATGAGCCGACGGCGATGCTGGATCCGCAGGGGAGAGCGGAAGTGATTTCCACGATCCAGCGGCTTTGCCGTGAAAACGGAATGACGGTGGTGCTGATCACGCACCACATGGATGAGTGCATTGACGCGGACCGCCTGATCGTGATGTCGAACGGACGGATTACCGCAGACGGGAGTCCGGCGGAGGTCTTCTCTCATGTCAGTGAGATGGAAAAGGAAGGCCTGGATGTCCCGGAAACCGTGCGGATTGTCCATGATCTGAACGGGGACGGCTATGCGCTTCCGACAGACGCGCTTCATACAGAGGCCTGCGCCGACGCCATTGCGGCGGCGATCCGGCAGCGGAGGACAGCATGGCAGTCATAACCGTAGAGAATTTGACACATACCTACAGCGTCGGCACGCCTTTTGAACAGACCGCGATCCGTGATGTCAGTGTTACCCTGACGCAGGGGGAGAGCATTTTCGTTCTCGGCCATACCGGGTCCGGAAAGTCGACCTTTGTCCAGCATCTGAACGCGCTGCTTCAGCCGACCCGCGGCCAGGTGAAGATCGACGGAGAAGACATCAACAAAGACAAGATCTCCCGCCGCGATGTGAAGCGCAGGGTCGGGCTTGTGTTTCAATATCCGGAGTATCAGCTGTTTGAGGAGACGGTCGCCGCAGACATCGCGTTCGGCCCCAAAAACATGAAGCTGCCGAAGGAAGAGATCGACGAACGTGTCCAGGAAGCGGCAGGCTTCGTGGGCGTGGAGGAGAGCCTTTTCTCCCGTTCGCCGCTGGAGCTTTCTGGTGGCCAGAAGCGCAGAGTCGCCATTGCGGGTGTGATTGCCATGCGTCCGGAAGTGCTGATCCTGGATGAGCCGACCGCCGGACTGGACCCTGTCGGGAGCCGCACGATCATGGAGAATATCCGGGACTATCGCCAGAAAAGCGGCGCTACCGTCCTGGTTGTCAGTCACAGCATGGACGACGCGGCGCGCTATTGTGAGCGCCTGATCGTTTTTGACCACGGGACGATTCGCATGGACGGAACACCGGAACAGGTTTTCGGACGCACCGAAGAACTGATGGAAATCGGCCTGAACGTCCCGAAGGCGGCCGAGATTGCCGCGGCACTGCGTAAACGCGGCATTCAGCTGGAAGGACCTGTCTTTACCCATGAACAGCTCCTGCGCGCACTGCGGCAGACCGGGGAGGTGGCGGGATGCTGAAAGACATCACACTCGGACAGTATTTCCCGGGTGATACGGTGGTACACCGGCTGGATCCCCGAACCAAGCTGATCCTGGTTGTTCTGTATATCGTTGCGCTCTTCAACGCAAAGGGCTGGGGTGCGTATCTCCTGATGATTGCGGTCACACTGGTCAGTATGGCCATCTCTCACATCAGTCTCAGGAATATTTTTAAAGGCCTGAAGCCGATGCTTTTTATCATCGTGCTGACGGCGCTGCTGAATCTCTTTTACACCCAGGGG
>CAZMXF010000621.1:0-1635 GCA_964570015.1 uncultured Oscillospiraceae bacterium
CCGTGCCGGAGCCGGAGACCGCGCCGAAGACCATGTTGGCCGCGACGCAGACGATTCCGACGCCGCCGCGCAGCCAGCTGAACAGCGCCGAGCAGAACTGGATGATGCGTTTGGAGAGCCCGCCCTGGTTCATGATCGCACCGGAAATCATGAAGAAGGGGATCGCCATCAGCGTGAAGGAGTTGACGCCGCTGATGAAGCCGCGGCAGTTCATGTACATCGGCAGACTGCCGTTACCGAGCAGCACGGCAAGGAAGCCTGCCCCGAGGAGGGAGAAGGTAATGGGCACGCCGAGAAACATCAGGGCGAGCAGCGAAATACACGCGATGATCAACATTTACGCATCCACCTTCCCTTCTTCGAGCGCTTCCTTTTCATGTTCATTGATTTTTTCATATTCGCTTTTTTCCGCGGTGCCGTTCCACAGGGCGATGACCTTGCCCGGGGTGATGCGCAGGTAACCCAGAACCATGGTGATGGAGCCGACCACGTAGGAATCGTACAGCACCCACTGGGGCCATTTCGTGCCGGTCAGTTTCATGGGGGCGTAAATCTTCACCATCTGAAACGCGGCGGGAAGCAGCAGCAGCAAAAACGCGCAGGCGAGTACTCTGGTGATGGCGTAAAGGACTGCCTTCACCTTGTTGTTTTTGACCAGTTCCTGCAGCAGGTCCAGCGTGACGTGGTCGTCCGCCCGCGCCGTCATCGACGCGCCGACGCAGGTGACCCAGACCGCGCAGAGGATGACGATCTCCTCCGCTGCGCGAAAAGAGTGGTGAAAGGCGTAACGCCCGACGGTGTTCACGAAGCAGACCACAATCATCGTGGCAAGCAGAATCGCACAGAAATGCTTGATGATCACTGCCAGAACGTCGTCGATCTTACAGTAGACCTCTAAAAGTTTTTTCATAAATCGCTCTCTTTCTGTTTCCGTTCCGGGAGAAACGGGACAGGGCTGATACTAAGAGTTTCCGGAGAGCCCGGAAATGGGCTCTCCGGAAAATGAACGCCGGATATGTACGGGGGAAAAGCTTTACTTGGTATTGTTTGCGACGTAATCGAGCGCCTCGGCAAAGATGGCCTCGTCGCCCCACTCGGCGATCTTGGCGTCACGATAGGTGGCGTCGGCGGACTTGAATCCCTCGAAGGCTTCGGGGGTCGGGGTGATGACTTCGACACCGGCGGCCTTGATGTCGTCCAGCAGAGCGGCGTTGACGGTCTCGCGGTCATAGCACTGCTCCACGCACTTCTCCTTGAAGACGGAGATCAGGATCTCCTGCAGGTCGGCGGGCAGCTTCTCAAGGTTCGCCTTGTTGATCATCAGCAGGTTCAGCGACGCGATGTGATAGGTCTCGGTGTACCAGTGGAAGCCTTCCTGCTGGCCGCGGGCAAGGATCGACGCGGGGTCAGACTCGAAGCCCTCGATGGTGCCGTTGGCAAGGCCCGTGATGACCTGGGAGGAGCTCATGGCGGTGGGAGCGCAGCCCCAGCCCTCGACGGTGGACATATAGACTTCAGACTGCGGCACGCGGATCCGAAGACCCTTGCAGTCGTCTACGGTCTTGACGGGGAATTTCTCTGCGGTGCAGAGGCAGCGGATGCCCTGGCTCATGGCGCCCAGGCAGTACAGGCCGA
>CAZMXF010000622.1:0-1634 GCA_964570015.1 uncultured Oscillospiraceae bacterium
TATTATTCTCAGGGATGATCAGCTCTCCAGCGCATCGGCCAGTTTGCCGAGCATACGAACCGAGCCGTAGAGCCAGATGACAGCCTGCTGTTCAGAGTTGTCCTGCTGCTCGCTGAGGGTTTCGTTGTCGTTCATCATTTCTTCGATGGCGGAGACGGCCGCGCTGTCCTGATTGATCAGTTTTGTGAGCGCAGCGGTCATCTTGCAGAGCCAGCGCGCGCCGTTTGCCAGCTGGTCGTCTGCGGTAACCGTGGCGTCCTCGTCTTCGGCGAACTGCGTCAGGCCGGCTTCCACCTGCTGAATCATGTCTTCAGAGGTGCAGTGCTCTTCGGTCAGAAGGGCCATCACTCTCACGGACTGATAAAGCGCGTTTACAGCCTGGCCTTTGCCCGAGGTCATTTCTTCATTCTGCGCACTGTAGGTATCAACAATCTGCTCAACATAGGCTTCGTACTTGTCCTCACGGTCCATCTGGTTGGCAAGCAGAAGCAAAGCCTCAAAGGCCTTGATGGTGCCGGCGGCAAGTATGGTCTCCTCCCCGGCGTCCGAGTTGCTCACTTCGGCAAGAGCGTCCAGAACTGCTTCCGCGCGGTCAACATCTTCTTCCGAGGCCATCAGCTTGTTGTTCACCGCAACGACCATTTCCGCAAGGCGAAGCGCACCGTTTGCCAGCTGTCCCTGGACACTTTCCGCCGCGTCTTCCCCTTCGTCCAGCCAATTGAGAACCTTATCCTGGGTAAGGCCCTGATCCGCCTCCTCCGCAAAGGCAGCGCTGCCAAGGGACAGAATCATTACCGCCGCCAAAAGTATGCTGAGTAGTCTTTTCATCGTTTTTCTCCTTCTTTTTTAGACTTGTAATTGTTTGATAAGCCAAAAGTTATTATATCATAGAAAAGCATATTATACAAACATATTCTGAAGGGAGAAGAAATATGGATGTGGTAGCCTTCTTCTCCTCAAATGTCTGCAATCTGTCGCCGTCGGAATCCACAGAAGAGTAAAACTTGTAGTACTCATCCTTTCCGTAATACGGGCGCTCGTCCTCCACAATAGAGCTGGATCCGCATGGGGATTCCCATTTTTAGTTTCCATTTTTATCTCACGGCATAACGTCAATATCGAACTCTTTTTCATTTTGCTTACTGGAAACAGCCATATCATACCATTCTTTCTGATTCTTTTTGATTCTTTATTATTAACCCTGGCAACAATACACTTGAATAATGCTATATCTTTCCGTCGCGGAGCAAACGATTCATCTCATCGAAGGCTGGAGACGAAATACACTCCGACAATGTCATCTCTTCTTTCTTCTTTACTTCATAGGAAATATTGCCATTCTCATCCGTAATTGGTTTTATGCCTTCTATAAAATCTTCATACCCATAAGATTGATGAAATGTCGTAAATGCTATTCTTCCCTTTTTCTTTAAATCGTTGAACCGCCCAAGGACCTCCGAATAATTCTCTCTTTTAACATCCTCAAAAGACTTATCTTCACATATCGCGACTGCATAATTGACCGTGTTATAGGTCTTCCCCGTGCCCGGAGGACCATAGAGAATTGTATTAAGTCCAAAATCAAGATTCATTTCAAATCTCCTCTATTTTTTCAATCTACTATGGTAGTACTT
>CAZMXF010000623.1:0-1633 GCA_964570015.1 uncultured Oscillospiraceae bacterium
CAACCTCTCCGTGGTGAAGTACTTCTCGGACCGAATCGCCGTGATGTACTTCGGACACATCGTGGAGATGGCCACGTCCGACGAACTGTTTGCCCATCCGCTGCATCCCTATACGAAGTCTCTGCTGAGCGCGATTCCGTATCCGGATCCGCACTACGAGAAACAGCGGAAGCGCATTGAGTACAATCCCGCGAAGGCGCACGACTACAGCAAGGAAGAGCCGACGCTGCGGGAGATTACGCCCGGGCATTTCATCCTGTGCAACGAAGCGGAGTATCAGCAGTATCTGAAGGAAATCGGGTAAGCACATGGCACGGAGAATCATTCGGACGGCACTGATCGGACTGGGCATCGGCCTGGCGGTCATGGCGCTTCGGGGCGGATTCAGCGCCGCCGGCCGGGAAACCTTCCTGGTGGCGCTGTGCGACGCGCTCTTTGTTACCGGTGCGCTGCTGACCGGGGCCGCCCTGCTGATCTGGGCGTCGGGGGAGGGGGCGTTCAACGCCATCTCCTACGGCACCCGGAAGGCGTTTGATCAGATACGCCGGGAAGAAAACCGGAACAGGACCGCAAAGACCTATTATGATTTTGTCGTCGAGCGGCAGGAAAAGAAGAAGGGCTTTCCGGTTCCGCTGCTGATTGCGGGGCTGGTTTTCCTGGCGGCCGCCGCCGCTGTACTGATCATCTATCTGCACCTGTATTCCTAAGGACAGAAGGGCCGGAACAGGCGGCGCGGGACGGTGAAACGGGCTTTCATTGCAAAAGAAGCCTGAAATGATAAACGAAACGGAGGAGACACGCATGGATTTCAACATGGATCAGGTGCAGGAGCTGCTCAACAAGGGGATCGGAGAGGCAAAGGATCTGGTTCAGGATCCCTCCAAGGTCGACGACCTGCTCGTTCAGCTGGAGGAAAAGCTGAAGGCCGTCCCGGCCATCGGGGATACGCTTGCCGACCTGCCGCTGATGATCGCCATGATCAAGGCATGGGTTAAAAAGGAATACACGGTTGTTTCTCCGAAGGTGATCGCCTGCCTTGTAGGCGCGATCCTGTATCTGCTGAAGAAGAGGGATCTGATTCCGGACAGCATTCCGATCATCGGCAAGGCCGACGATATCGCGGTGCTGGGACTGGCGCTGAAGCTGTCCGAGCCGGAACTGAAGGCCTTCGCGGAGTGGAGAACGTCCAAAGGAACCCAGGCATAAGAAGCAGGCGCCCAGACCGTTTCTGTGACGGTTCCGGGCGCTTCTGTTTTGAGCGCGAACGGGAACGGACAGATTCGGGGAGAAAGCGCATTGGAACGGGCGGCGGAGGCGCCGCGGATGCTGGCGCCGCTGTCCTATGCGCTGCCAGGGAAAAGAATGCTCCGTATCAATGAGTGAAGGACGAAGTCCTCAACAGATGGAAACATCTGAAATCAGAAATCAGACAAAGGAGAAACTGAACCATGAAAAAACTGCTTGCGATCCTGATGACCCTGTGCCTGCTGTGCGCGGCGTTTGCTGCCGTGGCCGATATGGAAATTCCGAACTGGGACGACATGCCCCAGGTAATCATCGAAGACGATGATACCGAGGTGGATGAGGCCGCGTTTGAAGGCGAATGGGTGCTGGGTACGGCCTTCCTGGAGAG
>CAZMXF010000624.1:0-1630 GCA_964570015.1 uncultured Oscillospiraceae bacterium
GAGGAGGCGGAGACATGATCATCGCGGTATTTCTGGGCGGTCTGGTGCTGCTGTTTCTTCTGGGCTTCGGTGCGCCGTATGCCATCGGCCTTGTTTCTCTGCTGGTGCTGATCATGACCCGCGGGATCGGAAACATCCCGCTTGACATGGTAGCGACCAAGCTGGCTTTTTCGGCCAATAACTTCACACTGCTGGCGATTCCGTTTTTCCTGCTGGCAGGAAAACTCATGAACACCGGCTCCATCACGACAAGGATCTTCCGATTCTGCAACACACTGATCGGATGGATCCCCGGCGGCCTCGGACATGCCAATGTGCTGGCGAGCATCGTCTTTGCCGGGATGAGCGGCTCTGCCGTCGCGGATGCGGCCGGCCTCGGCACGATTGAGATCCGTGCCATGGAGAACGAGGGCTTTGACCGGGAGTTTGCGGCGGCAGTCACGGCGGCTTCCTCTACCATCGGACCCATCATCCCCCCGAGCATCCCGCTGATCGTCTTCGGCGTCTCGGCAGGCGGTGTCTCCATCGCAAAGCTCCTGATCGGCGGTGTGGTGCCGGGTGTCCTGGTGGGCATCAGCCTGAGCATCATGGTCTTTTTCTTCGCCGTGAAGCGCAGGTATCCCAAGAGCAAGTTCCCCAACGGAAAGAAAATATGGGAGGACTTCCGCCATGCCTTTTTCCCGCTGCTGACTCCGGTGATCCTGATCGGCGGTATTCTGTCCGGCGTCTTCACCCCGACGGAAGGGGCGGCGGTTGCGTCCCTGTATGCGTTTATCCTGACGATGATCGTCTACCGCGAGACCACGTGGAAGGACTTTCTCCTGATCCTGCGGGATACAGCAAAGGAATCGGCCAGTATCATGTTTATCGTCTGCGCGTCTTCCCTCTACGGATATCTGCTGACACGGACCAGGCTCCCGAACCAGTTCATGAACGCGATCTTTACCGTTACGCAGAACAAGTACCTGATCCTCCTGCTGCTCAATGTCTTCTTCCTGGTGATCGGCTGTTTCATGGAGACCAACGCGGCGCTGATTATCCTGGTACCGATCCTGACGCCGATGGCGAATGCCCTGGGGATCGATCTGCTGCACCTTGGCGTGATGATTGTCCTGAACCTGATGATCGGGCTCCTGACCCCGCCGGTCGGCATGTGCCTGTACGCCACGGCCAAGGTGGCGGATATCAGCCTGGATCGAATGATCAAGGCGATTCTGCCATTCTATGTTCCGCTGATTATTGCACTGCTGCTGGTCACCTTTGTCCCCGGCATCGTGACCTGGCTGCCGAATGCGCTGATCCATTGAAAGAGAGGAATCCAACATGAGAGCTGCTTTTCTGGAAGAAGTAGAAAAAATGGGGATGCGGGATATTCCCGTTCCCGAGATCGGACCGGACGATGTCCTAGTTCAGATGAAGGCCGCCGGGGTCTGTGGTTCGGATCTGCACGCCTATATCGGCAAGCACATCTTCCGCTTCCCGCCGGTCATGCTGGGCCACGAGGGCGCCGGCGTAATCGCGAAGATCGGAGAGAATGTGACGGGTTTTCAGATCGGAGACCGGGTTACAGTAGACCCGACGATCCCCTGCGGAAAGTGCCGCTGCTGCCGGGAAGGGAATACCAATCTCT
>CAZMXF010000625.1:0-1630 GCA_964570015.1 uncultured Oscillospiraceae bacterium
GGTACAGATACAGCCCAGCATACTCCGACAGGCCGGACCATGACCGCTTACTATGCCGACGGTTCTGCTACAACAGTATCTGAACTCAGCGACGGAACATGGCAGACAGGCAACGGCGTCCTCTACTATCTGGGCGAGGATGATACGCTTCGTGCCAGAGGTTATTCAGACCTTTTTACATACAATCCGATATACGGCTGAACAGCCCAATCCGGTACAACGACTTTAATAAATCATAAAAATGTTTCTGGCAGGCGGGATGAGCTTTCATCCCGTCTGTTTTCAATTTGTTCAAACCTTTCCTAAGTTTCTTCTAAGTTTCCTCTGTTATACTCTGCTCATCACAGGAAAAGAGGTGCAGCATCATGTCTGGTGCGATATTTGAACGCCATGAAATGAAATTTCTTTTGAATATGAAGCAAAGAAGGTTTCTTGAAAGCGCGATTCAGGGACGGATGCGTCCGGACGAGCACGGAGAGAGCACGATCTGTAACATCTATTATGATACTCCGGATTATCTTCTGGTCCGCCGTTCTCTGGAACGTCCCGTCTATAAGGAAAAGATCCGGATGCGGAGCTACGGACCCGCTTACGGGAGTGATTCCGTCTTTCTGGAACTGAAGAAGAAATACAAGGGAGTGGTGTATAAGCGCAGGATCTCCATTCCGCTGGATGAAGCAGAAGCCTATATGCATCACACAATCCCGATGCCGTCAGATTCTCAAATCGGACGTGAGATCGACTGGTTCTGCCATAGTTACGGGGATCTGATTCCGGCCGCACACATCAGCTATGACCGGAATGCCTGGTTTGACCGTTTTGATCCGGAACTCCGTCTTACCTTTGACCGCAATATTCTCTGGCAGACGGAGGACTGCTGTCTATCTGCTCTTCCCTGCGGCCACGGGATCATCGGCGCCGGTGAGTCCCTGCTGGAGATCAAAACCGCCTCTTCGATCCCGATGTGGCTGGTATCCATACTCGATGAAGCAGAGATCCGCAAAACAAGTTTCTCAAAATACGGCACGGCCTATATGGCCATGCTGACCGATTACAGAATGAGAGGTGTTTTCTGTGCCTGATACCATTTTTACCGCAATCTACAGCGGAAGTTCATCGGTGACGCTGCCGGTGTTTCTGGCAATCACCGCTTCCGCACTGATCCTTGGTCTCGCTTACGCG
This sequence comes from uncultured Oscillospiraceae bacterium, assembly GCA_964570015.1. Classification (GTDB taxonomy): domain Bacteria; phylum Bacillota; class Clostridia; order Oscillospirales; family Oscillospiraceae; genus Limivicinus. Next base: position 1,183 of record CAZMXF010000625.1, read on the forward strand.
CTGCTGTATCGCACTTTGGAGCATTGCAGCCGGAGTTTTGCCCTCACACTTTCAATTCTCCCCGTCGTCGTCTCCGTCGTCATTATGATGGTCAGCGGCAGCATCGGCGCCGGTGTTGCAGTGGCCGGCACCTTTTCTCTTGTTCGGTTCCGTTCCGCCCCCGGCAGTGGGAAAGAAATCGTGTCCGTGTTCATCGCCATGGCAATCGGCCTTACCTGCGGAATGGGCTTTCCGCTCCTGGCAGGTCTGTTTACCATTATTCTCTGCGCAATGTACGCACTCTTCACCCGTTTTGTTTTCCCTGAAAACGGCGAGGAAGAAGCCGAAAAGTGCCTTCAGATCACCATACCGGAGGATCTGGAATATGCCGGGCTGTTTGACGATATTTTTGACCGTTATACTTCAGGCGCGAAACTGGTCCGGGTCAAGACGACCAATCTCGGTTCTC
>CAZMXF010000626.1:0-1627 GCA_964570015.1 uncultured Oscillospiraceae bacterium
AGCTTCCGGTCCTCATCCACCGCTCGTTCCAGCTCACCCGCTCCCAGCAGCTGCCCCACCATGATGGCGGTCGCGTTTCCGGTGGAGATGAAGGCGCTGAAGAAGAGATTGGAGATGGTCGTGTAAATGTTCATCGCGGACACAACCTCGAGTCCGCGGATGGAATAGCACTGGTTCAGAACCGTCATCCCGCCGGACCAGAGCAGTTCGTTGATCATCAGCGGGAGCCCCAGCCGGACCACCTGCCACAGAACCTGCTTCGGTACCTTCAGGCTCCGGTACAGGCCGACGATAAAGGGGTTTCGCTCCGTGTGACAATGGGTCCAGACCACCATGATGCTCATCTCCACCACCCGGGCCAGCACGGTCGCCGCAGCGGCTCCCACCACGCCCAGCGCCGGTGCACCGAATTTTCCGAAGATGAGAATATAGTTGAATATCAGATTCACGCCCACCGCGACCAGACCTGCCTTCATCGGCAGTACAGTCTCTCCGGTCTCGCGCAGTGTGCTGGCATATATGGTTGTGATGACAAAGGGCAGCAGCTGCAGAAGCATGACGTCAAGATAGTCCTGCGCGTGGCGCATCGTTGCTTTCAGATCCAGACCGCTCTCCCCCTCATGAAGAAACAGCCCGATAAAGGTTTCGCCGGAGAGGCTCAGCACAGCACCGAACACCGCCAGGATCGAAAGTCCGATGACGAGCTTTACTCGGACAGACTGCCGGATGCCCTCTTGGTCTCCCTTGCCGTAAAACTGTGCCGTCAGGATCCCGGCGCCGGACACACCGCCCAGCGCGCAGAGGTTGAAGACAAAGACGAGCTGGTTCACAATAGCGACGCCGCTCATCGGCTCCGTTCCGATCTGCCCGACCATGATGTTGTCCAGCATGGAGACAAAGTTTGTGATGACATTCTGGATCAGGATCGGCAGCAGGATGGCGAACACCCTCCGATAGAAGTTTCGATCCCCTATATACCTCTGCATTCCTTCAGATTCCTCTCATGTCTGTCTGCTTCAAACGCTGTTGGGATTATAGCAGTCTGGAAAAGAATGTCAAGGAGATTCCACACCCTTCTGGACATTCCACACCCATCAGAGTCCTTCCTCTTTTCTCCTTTTCTGTTCCAGTTCAAGGAGGCACTTCTTTTTTTCGATTCCGCCTGCGTAACCGGTCAGGCTGCCGTCCGCCCCCAGGACACGGTGGCAGGGCACGATCAGGGAAATGGGGTTGTGCCCGACAGCGCTTCCCACAGCCTGCGCCGACATGCTCTCACGCCCCTGCTCTTTGGCAAGACACGCCGCAATGCTGCCGTAGCTTGTTGTCTCTCCGTACGGAATACGAAGCAAGTGTTCCCAGACTGCCCGCTGAAATGCCGTTCCCCGCAGAGACAAAGGCGGTGTGAAGGGAGGCTTCTGTCCGGTAAAATACAGATCCAGCCATCTGCACGCCTCTTCAAAAACCGGCAGATTCTTTTCCTCCCGTTCCCCGCACAGCGTACTGCCGAAATACTTCTGTCCGTCAAACCACAGACCGGTCAGCCGTTCGCCGTCGCTCGCCAGTGTGATCCCGCCAAGAGATGAAAGATAGTGTCCTGTATAATCCATTGCTCTCTCCGTCTGCTCTC
>CAZMXF010000627.1:0-1622 GCA_964570015.1 uncultured Oscillospiraceae bacterium
AAGAGAGAAAAGTATACTTCTCACTCGCAGTCAGGAACATCGTCTCCAGTTCCGGATTGATCTTCTTGTTGATGAGGTTCATCTGAAATTCATAGTCAAAATCCGAAGCAGCCCGCAGGCCTTTGACAATCACTGCGTTCTCATACCGCCGTGCGTACTCGGCCAACAGAACATCGGCTGTATCAACCCGGACGTTCGGATAGCGTACCACCGCGCGCTTTACCATTCCGACGCGCTCGTCGATTGTAAACATCGGAGATGTCTTCGTGGCGTTGAGCATGACACAGACAATCACCTCGTCGAAGATCTTCGCGCTCCGGCGGATGATATTCAGGTGTCCAAGCGTAATGGGATCAAAGCTTCCCGGGCAGATAGCGATGCGTTTTTCACTCATAGTTCTGTTCGTTCTTACTGTAAATACAGATTTTTACATTGCCGTAGCGTCTTTCCCGAAGCTTACGGTATGGAGCCGAAAGTTCAGGCAGTTCCGTTCCCGCGCGCGCTTCGCACACTATTATACCACCTTCGGTCAAGTTGTCAACGGCATTTATCCGTTCCAGAACTGCCTGATAGAGGCCTCCGTCGTATGGCGGATCGATGAAAATGACGTCGAATTTTTCTCCCCTGGCCAGATAGGAAAGCGCATCCGTCTGAAGGACTTTTCCCTCCAGGCCGCAGCGTTTGAGATTTTCCCGGATCAGCTGTATGGACGTCCTGCTGCTGTCAGTGAACACAGCCTCTCTAGCGCCGCGGCTCAGCGCTTCAATGCCGAGCTGTCCCGTACCACCGAACAGGTCCAGGATCCTTCTTCCCTCGAGATCAAACTGAAGGATGTTGAACATTGCCTGTTTTACATGGTCTGCGGTAGGTCGAACCGCTTCCCCTTCCGGACTCTTCAGCTTTCTTCCTCCGGCGATGCCGGTGATGACTCGCATGAGCTTGCCTCCTCATGAAAATATCGATACACAGCCGCTGCTGCACGCTGCGGCAACACGGCCTTCAGCGCCTCCATGTCCGCCTCGCGAATCGCCCTGAGTGAGCGAAAATGCTGCAGCAGGTCATTTTTCCGTTTCGGACCGATTCCCTCAATCTCATCCAATGACGAAGTGAAAGTCTCATTCCGCAGGTGACGCTGATAGGTGATGGCACTGTGGTGGGTCTCCTCCTGGATGTTGCCGATCAGAGAAAAGACCGCCTGATTGCCGGCGATGCCGATCTCTCTGCCTTCCGAAGTCATCAATGCCCGGGTGCGATGTCGGTCGTCCTTCACCATACCGAAGCAAGGCACCTGCAGACCGAGTTCTGCCAGCGCACGCTCTGCCGTAGCGGTGTGCACGTCTCCGCCGTCGATCAGAAGCAGATCCGGAAGCGGGGCAAACTTTTTATCCCCTTCCAAGTATCGCCGGAAGCGGCGCGTCACCGCCTGATACATGCTGGCGTAGTCGTCCTGAACCTCCAGGTCCCTGATCCGGAATTTTCGATACGCGGACTTGTACGGTCTGCCATCTTGAAACACCGTCATGGCAGCGACGATTCCCATGCTGCCGAGGTTGGAGATATCGAAGGCTTCGATCCGATGAGGGAAGGTTTTCAGCCCCAGCGCTCGCTGCAGCCATTCCAGG
>CAZMXF010000628.1:0-1617 GCA_964570015.1 uncultured Oscillospiraceae bacterium
TTATCATCCGGCGGCTGCCGGTGCGGCTGACCTTTGACAACAACTATTTCAACGCCCTGTATCAGGGGATTCCGACCGAGGGCTACACGAAGCTCGTGGAGCGGCTGCTGGACGGAATCGAAGTGCGTCTCGACTGCGATTATCTGGAGAACCGGGAGGCACTGGAGCAGTTGGCGGGCCGAGTGGTCTATACCGGGCCAATTGATGCATTCTTCGGGTTCCGCCTCGGAACACTGGAGTACCGAAGTGTGCGCTTTGAGACGGAACTGCTGGATCAGCCGAACTTCCAGGGGAATGCGGCGGTGAACTACACGGATCGGGAGACCCCGTGGACAAGAATTATTGAGCACAAGTGGTTCACCTTCGGCAAGGATGAACAGGGAAACGACCTTCCGAAGACCGTGATCTCCCGGGAGTATTCCGCGGAATGGAAGCCGGGGGACGAGCCGTATTATCCGGTGAACGATGAGAAAAACAGTGCGCTGTATCAGCAGTACAAGGCACTGGCCGAGCGGGAAGAGAAAGTCGTCTTCGGCGGACGTCTCGGGGAATATAAATACTATGACATGGATCAGGTCATTGCCGCGGCGCTCCGGAAGGCGAGAGAAGAACTGGCTTGAAGAACTTCCGGCGTAAGGCAGCGAATACAATCAGAGACTTGATCCGGCGGAGCGGGAAAACAAAAGCCGTTTTTTGCTCAATCCAAAGAATCACTCGGTAAGGTCGGAATATGATGAGAAACGATTTGCGGGAGAACCGCTCACCCGGGGCCATCCTGCTGAATATGCTGATAGCGGCAGTGAGCCTGTTTGTCAATGGCTTTGGGATCTATCTGACCATTCAGGCCAATATCGGCGCAGCCCCATGGGATGTGCTGAATCTGGGACTTTCCAAAAGCCTTGGAATCCTATATGGAAATGCCTCTATTGCGGTGTCGGTCACCATCCTGATCATCGACATCCTGCTGAAAGAACCCATCGGCATTGCCATGTTTATCGATGCGGTTGTAGTCGGGAAGGCAGTGGACTTCTTTAATTGGATCCATCCCGTATCACCCTGCCAGTCTCTGCTGACGGCGATCCCGGTCATGATTGCCGGCTTGTTTGTTCTGGCCTATACACAGTATACCTACATGAAGGCATCCCTGGGCTGCGGCCCGCGAGACACCCTCATGGTAGGCCTGGCAAAGCGCCTCAGAAAACTCCCCATCGCGCTGGTCAGTATTGCACTCCTCAGTACGGCGACCTTTATCGGCTGGCTGCTGGGCGGACCGGTCGGGATCGGAACGATTATCTGTGCTTTTGGTGCCGGGCCGGTCATGCAGTTCGCCTTTCGCACCGTTCGGTTCGACGCGACAGGGATCCGGCATCAGCGGCTGAAAGACTCGATCAGCGTGTTCCTTGCAAAACCCATTTCATCCAAATAATGAAAACGAATGAAGAGATCTCCGATTTTGATCATTTTGTTCAAAATCGAAGATCTCTTCAGATTTTAATTCACCGGAAAAGCGCTTCGGTTTAAGCGCTCACGGCAGAAGAATCTCGTGGCGCAGAGGTCTCGCTCTCACAGATTCGCCTTGATCTTCTCGATCATCTCGGCGTATTCGCTGTCGCTGAG
>CAZMXF010000629.1:0-1615 GCA_964570015.1 uncultured Oscillospiraceae bacterium
CCATTTCATCCGTATTACGGTCTACCGTCCCGGCTGTTTCTCTGATCTCCTCCATTTGGTCTTTCACGGAGCCGGTAACCTCATCCGCATCTGACAGGATCTGAAGCATCTGCCCCAACGCCTCACCTTGTTCAGGTCCTATGATGATATTGTTTTCGTGGATAGCGCTGATGATTGTTTTTCGCAGTTCATCCTCACTTGAAACTCCCGCACTGCTTAGAACTGTCTGCAGAATTTCCGGAGGCAGGTTGATGCTTTCAGCCAGTGCTGTGATCGTGTTCACATCTTCCTGAACCACTTGCTCCGCGCGAATGACTTCCCGTATCGCATCATTCAGTCGGCCTGACAGGTCTTTTTCCTCTCCGGTGTTCGGGGACAGCGGAATCCCGGATTGATCCAGTTCCGGAAACGAATCCTCATGGGTGGCAGAAAGATCGCCATCATTCTTTGAATCTCCCGCTGGCTTTGAATCATCCGGAAGATCGCTGAGCTGTTCCCGGTTCTCCGGCTCCTGGCCCTCTGGCTCCTGGTTCTCCTGCTCCTGGTTTTCCGGTTCCTGGTTCTCCGGTTCCTGATTCTCCGGCTCCTGGTTCTCCGGTTCTCTGGGCTGTTGTCCCTCAGCCGGGTTCTGTTCGTTATTCTGGTCCAGATTTCCGGTGCCGCTTACGCCCCCATCCATCTCGCCGGATCCGCCAGATTCGATATCGATATTGGTCTGCGCCTCCGGTCCGGAAGGTGTATTACCCACTGGGCTGACTTCACCATCTGTAGCTTTATCTCCTGCTTTGTCAGTCAGCTGGTTCCTGTCTTCTTCTGCCGGCAGATCATTTTCAATCAGTTCGCACAAGTTCCTGATAGCTCGCTCCAGCTGATAGACAGAACCGCCATAGGGATCACCGCTGTTGATATCTTCTCCCCAGAGCATGTCCTCAGCCACGAAGAAAAGTTCCACAATGGTCCCATACTGTGCATTGATCGGTTCGATAATGTAATAGATCTGATTAAACGCGTTCAGACTTGATCTCAGAGCTTTTCTTCCGGTCTCGTACTGTGTCTTCCCGGTCTGCAATGCCGACTCGGCCTGATTCAGTGCAGCAGTACCCATTTCGAGTCCGGTGTTCGTCGCCGTGTAGGCCGTCAGTTCGGAGCGGTGTTTGGCTGTTTCGCTGTCATATTTTTTCTGCTTTTCCTCCAGGGTTTTGTTCAGGTCCTCATAGGAAGTCCGGTCCATAAGCGCGGCGCTGATCTCCCGATATTCATCGATCCGGCTGCGAAGGTCCTGGAGTTCGGAGTCGTCTTTTCGCCGCTCCTTGTTTGCCGCCCGGATCCCCAAGCCGCCGGATACCAGCATGGAGAGGCTGATGACCGCAAGACACAGAGCCAGAAATCTGATCAACCCTTTCGTTTTCATGCGGCACGCCTCCTCCCTGGATTCTTCCGTTCGGTTTCTACAGGTACTATCTATTGTATTATTATATTATATCAGATTTTTCCTGAAAATTGTGAAAAACTTATGTACGGCTTTCCGGAAGGAAGCGAAATACTCTTCTTTCTCCTTTTTCCGATCTTGACAAATGGAGTTCCGCTTCCTATAATAACCAAAATGTCGTTTTAG
>CAZMXF010000630.1:0-1615 GCA_964570015.1 uncultured Oscillospiraceae bacterium
AAGGCATCGCCGTGCCGCTGCTGCGGCAGCTGATCGGAGAGCTTTCCGCTTCCGCCAGGGAAAGCCTGCAGGGCAGTTCCCTCGGTGGCTTATCTGGCCTGCTTTCTTCTGCCACAGGTGCGAATGCTCCGACTGTGAACCAGACCAACAACAACTCCGTGCAGGCACCGGTGAGCATACAAGTAACAGCCTCCGGAAGTGACCCGGAGGCTGTCGGGAGATCGGTGTATGACGTTGCGGAGCAGTACCTGCTGCGAACGCTGAAGGCAGAAATACGGTAATGGATCAGTCTCCGGCAAGGTTTTTCAGAATTGCGTCAAAAGCTTTGTCCGGTTCATATTCACCTGCGGCGCCGGCACCGATTTCTCCCCGGATTTTTTCCGGCGGATCATTCACCGCGATGCAGATCAATTGTTCTTCCGTATCCTGAATCACCGCGATATCGGTAAAGACACGGTAGGCGGCTCCACCGGTGGAATAAGCCCCGATGTACTTGTAGTCTCTGAAGACCATCAGAACCGTATTGGCTTCGTCGGCAGACGGTGCGAGAAACTCGGACGGTATTCCGTGGAAATCGGTGCCTGTATGCGCTGCTTCATCAGAGGTTTCGGGCTGATCGTTCTGATCAAAGAGAATGATGAATGCTTTCCCTTTTAAAGCAGGGAGTTCATCCAGGACATTGTGATTCCGACTGCGAAAATTCTCAAGCAATGTTTGCAGGCGGACGACCTCCGGATCCGGAGTCGGCGTGGGTTCGGGCGTTGCTGTCGGACCAGGCGTGTACAGATCAGCGGAATAGGTGATTTCATCCGGTACTCCTGCGAGGGAATAAACCTGACCGTCCATATTAAGACGTATGTCGGGATCGTCTATGGCTTCCCAGCTGCTGTAAAGCAGTATGGTGCGCGGAGGGGTCTCGTCAGAGGAGAATGCGTTGTCGGGATAAATTGTTTTTCCGTCGGAGGTAACCAGGGTACATTCCATAAACGGCGTTTCCTTTGGCCTGGAAAACGCGCTGTCGCCGACAGCCTGAAGCCTGAGGAGCCAGTATTGCCGGTTTTCCAAAAGATTCATACCGGGAAGCTGTTCACTGATGCATTCCCGGTTGGAAGTGAAGAGTACAGGTGCGTAATCTGTGCCCTTCCATGTAATTACCGGAACATCCGAAAAGGATTTATCTGCCTGCTCACCGTTTGAAATTCCGACTCCCAAACATACAACGAACAGAATCATCACAAGACTGATAATCTGAAGCTTTTTAGCGATTGACTTCATTTTCAGTTCCTCCTTGCAGCTGTTAAAGAAAATATATGTCAGGAGAGACTTGTTTGTCAATGAATAAAAAGATCTGAAGCTTTCTCTTTTCAGACAGGGGGGGAATCATGGCTTCTTCTGTTTCTGTTTATCTTCCGGATTATGGCTACACCTACCGCTTTTCCGGTGTGCTGTCCGTGAAGCATGAGATGTCGCTGAACATCCAGAAGGACGGGGAGTCGCTGTATCATACCGATTATGTGAACGGTGCCCGGAATGAGCCGAACAAGGTGATCCTGGAAGTGGTGGAAAGCGACATCGGTCATGCCGCCGGATGGGCCACCCGCATGATGCAGGCCAT
>CAZMXF010000631.1:0-1608 GCA_964570015.1 uncultured Oscillospiraceae bacterium
ATGAGAGTCTGTCCTCGCTGAAGGCGGCGGGGCTGAACCTGCACGCGGTCCTGGCTGACAACGACGCCTACCATGCGCTGAAGGCGATCAATGGACTGATTATGACTGGTCCCACCGGAACCAATGTCAACGACGTCGCCGTCGCCCTGCTGCGCGCCTCCTGATACTCCCTGAAAAAACAACAGACCGGGAATCCCCGGTCTGTTCTTTTTATGCTTATGTGTTTTTGGGAGACTCTCCCGCTGCAGCCGACAGCGGTTAAAAATCCTGCAGAGCAAAATACCGTTCTGCGTTTTTCAGGCAGATCCCTTCGACGATGGTCTGAAGGGTTTTTTCATCGTTGGGAAATTCGCCGTTTTCTACCCAGGAACCCATCAGCCCGCAGAGTATACGACGGAAGTACTCATGCCGCGCATAGCTGAGAAAACTGCGGGAATCCGTCAGCATGCCGACAAAGCCGGCCAGATACCCCTCTGCGGCAAGACTGCTCAGCTGATCCATCATCCCCTGTTTGTGGTCATTGAACCACCAGGCACTGCCGTGCTGCATTTTCCCTACTGCTTCCCCGGTCTGGAACGCGCCCATCACTGTCTCGATCGCGGTGTTGTCGTTCGGATTGAGGGAATAGAGGATCGTCTTCGGAAGTTCCCCTGTTTCATCCAGAGCACAGAGAAACGCTGCCAGTTCCTTGATGGAGGCTTGATCACCAATGGAGTCAACACCGGCATCCGGACCGAGAGCCTTAAAGACACGCCTGGAGTTGTCCCGTATTACACCGAAGTGCAGCTGCATTACCAGGCCGCGCTTGGCATACGCTCTGCCCAGCCTAAGCAGAAGGGCTGTTTTAAACTGTTTTTCTTCCCGCACGTCCGGTAACTGGCCGTTCAGACGGCGTTGGAAAATCGCCTCGCTTTCCTCTTCCGTGGCAGGGACAAAAGGAACTGCCTCCATCCCATGATCGGAAACCCTGCATCCGAGGGAGCAGAAATAATCCAGCCGTTCGAGGAGCTTTTCTGTCAGTGCGGCAAAGCTGTCAATCTGACCCAGCCGGTTCAGATAAGCCAGGTAGTCCGGCTTTTCGATACCCAGCGCCTTGTCCGGGCGAAAACTGGGCAATACCTTGACCGGGAAACTCTTGTCCGCCGCCAGTTTCTGATGCCATTCCAGAGAGTCCGCCGGGTCGTCGGTCGTGCAGAGCGCCTTGACGCCCGAGCGCAGAATCAGATTTCTGGCGCTCATGTCCGGGCTTTGAAGCTTCTCATTGCACAGCTGCCATACGGACTCTGCCGTGTCACCGTTTAAGATGCCCTCATAGCCGAAGTAATTCCGCAGCTCCAGGTGGCTCCAGTGATGCAGCGGGTTGCCGATCGCAAAGCCGATGGTCTCCGCCCATTTCTGAAACTTCTCCCGGTCGGAAGCATCCCCGGTGATGAACCGTTCCTCCTTGCCCGCCGAGCGCATCAGCCTCCACTTGTAATGGTCGCCGCCCAGCCAGACCTGCGTGATGTTTTCAAACTGCCGATCCTCGTAAATCTCGCGGGGATCCAGGTGGCAATGATAGTCAATGATAGGCTGTTTTTCGGCGTACTCGTGGTAGAGATGTTTTGC
>CAZMXF010000632.1:0-1608 GCA_964570015.1 uncultured Oscillospiraceae bacterium
CAAGGAGGAAAAGTAAGATGAACCACAGTGTCTCCGGAACCGGTAAATGGAGAAAAAGCGTTGTTTATATTATTCTGATCCTCTGGGCGCTGATCAGCCTCTTCCCGGTCTATTGGATGCTGACCTTCTCTCTGAAGACCAACGCGGAAATATTCGGCGAGAATGTTGTCGGTCTTCCCCGGGAATGGGTGTGGGAAAACTACAGACGCGCTCTGAATACCGGCAATATGCCCAGGTACTTCCTGAACAGCTTGATTGTGGCCGTTACCACTATTGTTATTACGCTTGCAGCATCTGTCATGGCCACTTATGCCATAACCCGCCTGCACTGGAAAGGCCGGAAACGCATGAACAGCTTCTTCATGCTCGGTCTGACGATCCCCATCCATGCCTCTATCGTCCCTCTCTATACAACCCTGGCCAAGATAAAGCTGCTGGATACGCTCTGGGCGCTGATCATCCCCTATTCGGCCTTCTCTCTGGCGATGGGGATCCTGGTCTGTACGGGATTCATGGGCGACATCCCATATGACCTGGATGAGGCTGCCATGCTGGACGGCTGCGGCGTCTGGGGCACCTTCTTCCGGGTGATTGCGCCGCTGATGTCACCCGCTGTTGCGACCGTCGGCATCTATACTTTCCTGCAGTGCTGGAACGAACTGATGTTTGCCAACGTGTTTGTAAACTCCGACAAATGGCGTACCCTTCCCGTCGGTGTACAATCCCTGTCCGGGCAGTACACGACCGACTGGGGACCCATCGGCGCAGCCTTGTCCATCGCAACGATTCCGACGTTGATCTTCTACATCTTCATGAGCAAGAAGATTCAGGACAGCTTCATCGCCGGAGCGGTGAAAGGATAAGCTGCAGGATTGAATTTCAAAGAAGCTGCGGAAAGGATCGTTTTCCCATTCTCGCAGCTTCTTTTCATACTCATCTCTAACAGGAGGAAATACGTTATGACAAGGGAAGAGGCAAGAGATCGGGCTGTCGCTCTGGTCGGTCAGATGACTCTGCGGGAAAAAGCGAGTCAGCTCCGCTTTGACTCCCCCGCCATTGATCGGCTCGGGATCCCCGCTTATAACTGGTGGAACGAAGCGCTCCACGGCGTCGCCCGCGGCGGAACTGCCACCAGTTTTCCGCAGGCCATCGGGCTCGCCGCCATGTTCGACGATGTCCTGGTGGAGAAGCTCGGTGATGCCGCTGCCACAGAGGGCCGCGCCAAATTCAACCAGTTCTCCAAAAAGGGAGACCGTGATATCTACCACGGTCTGAGCTTCTGGTCTCCCAATATAAATATCTTTCGTGATCCCCGCTGGGGCCGCGGCCATGAAACCTACGGTGAAGATCCCTATCTCACCTCCCGCCTTGGGCAGGCCTATGTCCGCGGACTGCAGGGTTTCGGTGACCATCTCAAAAGTGCCGCCTGTGCCAAGCACTTTGCCGTACACAGCGGTCCGGAGGCACTGCGCCACCAGTTCAACGCTGTCGCCACTCCCAGGGATCTGGAGGAAACCTATCTTCCCGCCTTTGAGGATCTGGTAACGGAAGCGGAGGTTGAGGCCGTCATGGGCGCCTACAACCGCACCAACGGCGAGCCCTGCTGCG
>CAZMXF010000633.1:0-1607 GCA_964570015.1 uncultured Oscillospiraceae bacterium
CTTCTGACGCGCACGGTCCTGTATACCGCAGTGACCCGGGCGCGGGAACTGCTCATCATGGTCGGAAACGAGAACGTCGCCCTGCGCATGATCGACAACGTTGCTCCCAGTCGGCGCTACAATGCGCTACGAATCCGCATCCGTGAGGCCTGCGGAAAATGAATCAGCTCGGGGAGCGGCTGCTGGATCTGCTCTATCCGCCGAAGTGCGCGTTCTGCCGGAAGCTTGTAACGGACGGCAGGATGCTGTGCCCGGACTGTGAGAGAGCGCTTCCGGTGCCGGAGAAAGAAAAGCAGAGCAAGAAGATTTCCGGTCTTGCGGTTTGCCTCTCTCCGCTGTATTATACAGGGGATGTGCGGCAATCGCTGCACCGGTACAAGTTTCAGGGAGCGGCGGCATATTACCGCATTTATGCGGAACTCATGGCCGCCTGTGTAAGAGAACACGGACTGACCGCGGACCTCGTGACCTGGGTCCCGCTCAGCCGCAAGAGACTTCGCCGACGCGGCTATGACCAGGCGCGGCTGCTGGCGGAGGAAGTAGCCGGACGACTCGGGCTGCCCTGTGAGCAGACTTTGGAAAAGATCAGAAACAATCCCACCCAGTCCGGAACATCCGGCGCAGAGGAACGGCAGAAAAACGTCCTTGGGGTCTACCGTGCGGTGACCTCCTTTGCCGGGGAACATGTTCTTCTGGTGGATGACATTGTCACGACGGGCGCCACCCTGAGCGAGGCGGCGAAGGAACTCCTGAATGCAGGAGCGGAACAGGTTTCCGGCCTGACGCTCGCCCGAACCGACAGAGAAAACAACGGCTTCAGAACAGAAGCGAACGGAGAAAGCGATTATGCAGATATTTGAAAAAGACATCGCCATTGATATGGGAACGTCCACGACCCTGCTGTTTGAACAGGGAAAGGGAATTGTCGCCCGTGAACCGACGGTGGTAGCCGTAGACCGTTTCAGCGGAAAAATCCAGAAGGTCGGGCAGGACGCCCAGAGGATGCTGGGACGGACGCCGGCAAATATTGTTGCAATCCACCCCATCAGCGCGGGGGTTATCTCAGACTATGAGATGGCGGCACAGATGCAGCGGGAGCTGGTCAGCCGCATCACCTCCTTCAGTCTCTTCAAGCCCTGTGTGCTCTGCTGCGTTCCCAGCAGCATCAGCGGCGTGGAAGAGCGCGCGGTGATCGATGCGGCTATCGAAGCCGGAGCGAGAAAGGTCTACCTGCTGGAACAGGGAGTCGCGACCGCGCTGGGCGCCGGCGTCGACATCAGCAAACCGGATGGTCACATGGTCGTCGACATCGGCGGAGGAACTACGGAGATCGCCATGATCTCTGCCGGCGGCGTAGTGGAATGCGAATCCATCAAGACGGCCGGCGGCAGTTTCGACGAATCGATTGTAAAGTACGTGCGAAAGAAATACAACATGCTCATCGGCCTCACTGCGGCAGAAGAGCTGAAAAAGAACATTGGCTGCGTCATGCAGCGCCCGGATATGGGAATCGAAGAGGTCAAGGGCCGCAATCTGGCAAACGGTCTGCCGAAGACCGTCCGCATCAGCTCCAACGAGCTGATCGAGGCCTTTGTGGAACCGATGAA
>CAZMXF010000634.1:0-1598 GCA_964570015.1 uncultured Oscillospiraceae bacterium
AGCAGGAGAGCGATTCGCCAGAAAAATGGGAATCAGCAGATAAGCGTAAAATTCCAGTTTAGCTAATTGAATATCAACTCAGAGATCGGAGAAATCCGGTCTCTTTTCATTTTGTGAAGGAGGGCTGCCCATGAGCCTTTTTCGCGTATACGTGGATGGCGCTCTGTTCTATCATCCGCAGATGTCGAAGCTGGCAATCACGGCCGCCCGGATCGAGGAGGATGCGGAGAACATCGACAGCATGACGCTTTCCGCTCCTCATAATCATCCATACCTGTCCGCTGTCCGTCCGCTTGCCTCCACCATCGTCTGCAAAAAAGGCGATGCCGTTGTGTTCGAGGGTCGGGCTCTGGATAACGGAACGGATTTCTACAATACCCATACCTGGACCTGCGAGTCCTGCCTCGCATATCTGAAGGACTCCGTCCAACCGCCCTATGAATATCAGGGTACCCTGCGCGGCCTGCTGGAGATGTTCATAGATGAACACAATCGCGCCGTGGAAGAGCGGAAAAGGTTCACGCTTGGCACAATAACGGTCACAGATAACAACGACTATGTCTCCTACAGCAGCATAGATTTCACCGTTACCCTTGATGCCATCCGAGACAAGCTGATCAAGACCCACGGAGGGTATCTCCGAGTGCGCTATGTAGGCGGGGCAAAATACCTGGACTACATCGCGGATTTCGACTCCCTGTCGCCGCAGACCGTGGAGTACGGCAAAAACCTGCTGGATGTGAAGATCAGCCGGGATCATACCGAGCGGGTCTCCGTCCTGCTTCCGCTGGGCGCGAAGATCAAAGATATCGACGCCGAGGGCCATGAATATGAAACAGATGAGCGTGTCCAGATCACCTCCGTGAACGGCGGGAAAAACTACATTGTTGACGAAGAAGCCGCGGCAGAGATCGGAATGATCTGGAAAACAGAGATCTGGGAGGATGTGACCGTCCCCGGCAACCTGCTCACCAAAGCCCGGTCTCGGCACCCCGCCTCTCTTTCCGGTGGTCAGAAGCAGCGGCTTTGCATTGCGGTTGCCCGTATGAAAGACGCTGACATCATTTGCTTTGACGAGCCAACCAGTGGCCTGGACTATCAGAACATGATTGCTGTATCGAATCTGCTCTTGAAATTATCAAAAAGGGGAAAAACGCTGTTTGTAGTAACACACGATTACGAATTCCTCATGTCGACCTGTACACACGTCATGAACTTGGAAAAGGGCAGCATAAGAGATTATTATGCGGTAACCAAAGACAGCGCCCATAAGGTCTATGAAACAATGTTTCTGGGATAAATCCGCATCTGCGATGAGAAAAGATTTAGCAGCCAAAGCGAAAGCTACTTGCCTGTCGCTTGAGGCTGCTAAATCTATTATATCAGGAGAAATACCCCGCTTTATTTTTCCAGCTTAAAGAGTTTTGCCGTCACATTTGAAATCAGAACAGACAGGATAATGCCAACAATGATCACGACAGGCAGTGTCCAGCCAGGGCTTGCCGCCATCAGACCGTCGGCATATCCGGCAGGCATTTCTTCGACCGCGCATTCATAGGTATATGCCCGATTGAACCAAATCTGACCATAGTAACCGA
>CAZMXF010000635.1:0-1596 GCA_964570015.1 uncultured Oscillospiraceae bacterium
TCCGAGGCGCGGAATGAGCATTCCCTGTCCGTTTTCCGGAAAACAGGAGAATTTGTTCGAAAGAATCGCAATAATTAAGAATTTTTCATGGAAGCAAGCGGCTTTTTGATGTATAATAATTACACTGTTTTATAACATATAGAATACCAAATAAGAAAATCCCGTGCGCTGCTGCAGAGCCGCCGGCGGAGTTCGGGAAGAAGAGGGAGGATAATGTGAAAAACTCTGTTCGGATTTTCAGTCTGTTTCTGATCCTTGCGCTGTTGGTTGGAGTACTGTCCGGCTGCAGCCTGTTTCGGAGAAACGCACCCGGCGCAGTCGTGACGGTCACGGAGACCGCTCCGCCGACCCCGACCCAGGCAGCAATCCCGACACCTGCAGTGACACCTGTTCCGACGCCCACGGCAGCAACTCCTGCCCCCACGCCGGTCACGACACCTGCTCCCACGCCGGTTCCGACCCCAACACCCACGCCGGCTCCCACGCCTACACCTGCTCCGACGCCGGTGGCGACACCTGTTCCGACGCCGGCACAGGCAGCTTCCAATCTGCCGCGTGTCACCAAGAGTCCCACCGGTGAGACCGTTCCGGTCGGCGGCAAGTGCCAGTTTGTCACGAGATATGAAAACGCCACCTGGGCAGAATGGCACTTTGTGAGCCCCGACGGTACCCGTGACATCGACTACACCGTTGCGGCAAAAGAATTCCCGACGATGAAGATCGTCAACGGCTATGCCAAGGACATGACCCTGGAGAACATCCCCGAGGCCCTTAACGGCTGGAAGGTATACTGCCGCTTCAGCAACAACTCCGGTTCTGTCAACACCGATAAGGCCTCCATCACCGTGACCGGCGGTACTGCGGGCGGCGGCACGGCAGGTGGCACAACCGCGGGTCTCCCGAAGGTCACCAAGAGCCCCACCGGTGAGACCGTGAACGCGGGTGGAAACGCCTGGTTCGTGGCCAAATATCAGGATGCCATATGGGCGGTCTGGCACTTTGTCAGTCCGGACGGTACCCGCGACCTCGCCTATACCGACGCCGCGGCAGTCTTCCAGGGACTGAAGATCATCGGCGGAGACCAGAGCACGATGCAGCTGCAGAACATTCCCACCGACCTGAATGGATGGAAGGTATACTGCGCATTCCGAAATAACGTGGGTTCCGTTAACACCGACGCTGCGATGATCACGGTCTCGGGCGCTCCCGCCGCTCAGAACACCGCTGCAGCCCAGACCCAGCCCGCCGGTACTGTCATTGTGGCACAGAACACGTCTTCGGGTTACACCGGAACCTATGTCGAAAGCACCGCCGGGCGCGGCACGATGGAGATCACCGGATCTCCATCTCTTTATAATGTCCATGTCAGATGGTCCGGCAGCGCATCTACTTACGCAGAATGGACCTTCAGCGGTACCTTCAGCGACACCGGTATCCTCTCGTACAACGACGCTGTCATGACCCAAGTCGATCTGAGCACCAACACCTCCAGAATCGTGTTCCGGAACGGCTCCGGAACCCTGGCCTATATCGACAGCGGTCTTTACGGCGTCTACTGGACGGAGTTCCGCTCCGACGCCTCCGCCGACAACACCT
>CAZMXF010000636.1:0-1595 GCA_964570015.1 uncultured Oscillospiraceae bacterium
CTTGATGCCATAGAACGGGCCCTGCTCGATCTTGGACAGACGGAAGGCTTCTTTGCCGAAGTCCTCGTCCACGCCCTTTTCGGCCAGCTCGTTATAGCGCTCGACGGTTGCAAGGAAGTTCTCTTTATTGATCATCAGCTTGTCGGCCAGTTCCTCGAGCGTGTCGGCTTTGATCAGCATACCGTCATCCATAAAGGCAGCAAAGCCGGCTTCGACTGCGTCAAGGCCTTCACCCTGATGGTTACCGCCCTCCCACTGGATCATAGTGGAGCAGCCGATGGTGTGGAAGCGGGTCACATCTTCCTTCCAGTTGGAGTCAAAGATCTGATACCAGAGATTCCCGGGGAACTTGCGCGCGCCGTGAACGACAAAGTCATAGGGAGAAGACTCGTTGCAGATGCGCTGGCCGTTCTTGTTGACCTTCAGGAAGGGCTGGGTGGCCATATGAAAATAGCGGGGCGGGAACGGGACCTCGTAGGGAGTGCCGGCATCCTCGTCAGGATGCATCGCGCAGCGGTCGAAGATCATGGTGCACTGGTTGGGATCCAGTTTCGCGCCTTCCCACATGGCTGCCTTGATGCCGGCGCCGTTGGAGAAGGGATACGCGAGCATGGTGCCGATGCTTTTCAGATTCTCCGGCTGCAGTGCCGTATACATCTCCTTGTTGTTGGCATAACCGCCCGTCGCCAGGATGACGCCCTTGGAAGCGTTGATGCGGATTTTTTCCTTATCTTTGTTCTCGGCATAGATACCGACAACTCTGCCTTCTTCGCGGATCAGGCTCAGTAATGTGGTCTGGTGCCTGACTTCTCCGCCGAAGCTGCCGATATAATCCATCATGTCCTCATAGACGAGGCCTTCCGGATAATCAAGGGGGTTGGCATCCGGGGGCATATCGATTGCCTTGGTGCCGTGGCCGGTGGGCCATCCCAGATATCTGGTGGGCTGGCCGGGCATGGTGTACTCGAGAGCGATCTCGCATCTGCCGTACTTGGCAAGGAAATCGGCATACCAGTCCAGCGTCTCGCCGGAGTTGTCAGCCCAGAGCTTGACCAGGTTCATGTCGTTGGCGTTCAGCGCATAGTGGCACATGTCGTTGATGATATCCGTTTTGTTGATATCAACGCCGTGCTCTTTCTGGATTTTGGAACCGACTGCGCCCAAAGCGGAGCAGCGGATGCTCATTCCACGAGCTGATCTCTCGATGAGAAGAACCTTTGCGCCGGCTTCTGCCGCTGCGGCTGTTGCAAACAGGCCGGAGCAGCCTGCTCCGACAACCAGAATTTCGGTATCGACCGTCTCAACGCAGTCACTGTCGGAAATCACAGGGGCTGCGCCCAGCCATTCCGGAACACCGGCTTCCGTCTTCGGAGCTTCTTTTGCATCCTCGGCGAAAGCAGTGAATCCGCCGAGCAGGTTCGCTGCGGCAATGCCGGCCGAACTGGCAATGGCACCTTTCAAGAAATCGCGTCTGCTGATGTTTTTCATGTTTGATCTCCTTTCCCGTTATAGAGTCATAGATTTGTTTTAGGGGTCTGTTCACAATATAACACGGGCCGGAAATCATTGGAATTCAAACATCCTTATATCCTATA
>CAZMXF010000637.1:0-1593 GCA_964570015.1 uncultured Oscillospiraceae bacterium
CTGTATGACGGGGATCTGCTGATCAAGGCGGACAGTGATTACACGCAGACCGGCGTGACGGGGTCGGTCGGCGCTTCGGGAACAGTTGCCGCGACGGTAAACGGCATGGTAAACCTTCTCCGGTCCAGTACCCTGGCAGAGATGGAAGGCAAAGCGAAAACGTATACTACGTATGGTAATGCAAAAACGAGCGTGAAGGCCTCCGCAAAGCGCGACGTCACCAATATTGCGGCCAATGTGGCCGGCGGCGGCACGGCCGGCGTGGGCGTTACCGTGATGATACTGGATGCCGGCGATAAGATCGATGAAGATGCCGCGCACCAGCTGACCTACGGCAGTTCCTCAGACGGAACACGGAAGGCCTTCAATTCCACCGATCTGATGGATCATCTGAAGAGCAAGGGGGTAGATACTTCCTCTATGGAAACGCTGCCCGACGATCTGAAGGGCAACGGTCAGAAACTCGACACCAGCGATCTGGAGATGAACGGAAAGCCAAAATTTGACGCTTCCTCCGGCTATAACAGCCAGAGCACCTCAGACGACGACGATGGGAAGACCTTGGAAACCGGGGACCTTGTCAACGCGAGAAAGTACGGCAGTACGGCTTATAAGGACAATCCGCTGGATTCCGTGACGGCCAGGATCGGCGGTAATGCCGATATCAGTTTCAAGAACGTGGAGGTGATGGCCGAGCAGGAGACCCTGGCGGACCTTTACGGAGCCACGGTCGGCGCCGGCGGCACGGTCGGCGGCGGCGTCAGCTTCAGCATGGCCAGGCTGCGCAGCAATGTTTCCGCGGCCTCCCTCGGCAAGCTGAATGCTTCCAACGTGACGGTCAATGCGACTTCCAAATCCGGAGAGATCACTCCCGAAGCGGGATCCGACGAAGAGAACCGCATGAAAGGGATCAAGAATAAGCTGAGCGGTCTCAACCCGAGCAAGCGTTCCATCCGGTCAATCGGCCTGGTGGTGAGCGGCGCCGGGACCGCATCCTTCGCGATGGCGGGAGGCGGCGTGCGTCTGGACAACGTCACCCAGGCTACGCTGGGCGGAACGGTCACAGGCGCGGACAGCGTCACCGTGAACAGCGATGCGCTTTATAAAGATATTCTGGCGGCAACCCTTGCCGTTTCCGCAGGCGGGGTCGCTTCTGTAGCCGGTTCCGTCGCCCTGGCCATAGCGGACGGAACGGTCAGCTCCACGCTGGATACGACGGCCAATATCAGCGGCAGCAAGGCAGATGTGCATGTCACCACCAATTCCGTTATCAATGTGGACAGCGTGGCGGCGGCTGCTTCGTTCGGCGGGACAGCCGGAGTGATCGCGGGCATGTCCATGGCGACCAACGGCCTGACGCAGAATACCGTCGTCGCGCGCGGCGCGAAGATCAACAGCGAGAACGGCACAGGCAGCCTGAACGTACACGCGGACTCGAAGACAAAAGCGGATGCCCTGCTCATGGGTGTTTCCGCCGGCTTCGTCGGCGTGGGTATGGGCCTGGGCATCGCTAAGGTGAAACCCAATCTGAACACAACTGTAGGCGTGGACGGCGGCAAGGACACCGATGTGATCAAATACACGACACTGACC
>CAZMXF010000638.1:0-1588 GCA_964570015.1 uncultured Oscillospiraceae bacterium
GTGGATTCGCTGGGCTGCGGCTTCGGCAACGGGCTTCTGGCCGTGCGGGCAGCGAAACTGAGCCGGGAGGGCGTCAGCGCGAGGGACGCAGCCGCGATCCTGGACGCGGAAGTGCCGCACACCTGTCAATACTTCACCGTCGACGACCTGAACTTTCTGAAGAACACCGGCCGGGTCAGCGGCATGTCCGCCAAGATCGGGACAGTGCTCAACATCAAGCCGATCCTCTTCGGAGATAAAACAGGTCATATCATCTCCTGCGCGAAGGTGCGCGGACGGGCCAAGGCGATCGAGACACTGGTAAAGAAATACGAAGAGAAGCGTGTGCGCTCCGGTGAGCAGACGATCTGCATTTCGCACGGAGACTGCCTGCAGGATGCAGAGCTGCTGGCTTCGCTCGTCCGGGAAATCACGCCGGAGGTCCCCATCACCATCTGTCAGCACGAACCCTTCTCCGGCGCACATGTCGGGCCGGGAATGCTGGGGCTGTTTTTCCGCGGGACAGAACGTTAAAGAGTTCCGGTTGATTTTGGTCAGCATCCATATTATAATAAGGCAACATCCACCGACGAAGGAGACACACCGTTATGAATATGATCTGTTTTGACCTTGAAGGCGTTCTTGTACCGGAAATCTGGATCGCGTTCTCGGAAGTCAGCGGCATCCCCGAACTCCGGCGCACTACCCGGGACGAACCTGACTATACCAAGCTGATGAACTGGCGTATGGGAATCCTGCGGGAGCACGGGCTCGGCCTGAAGGAGATTCAGGATACCATCGCAAAGATCGACCCGCTGCCGGGCGCAAAGGATTTCCTGGACGAGCTGCGCAGCAGGCAGCAGGCAGTCATCATCAGCGATACCTTCTCGCAGTTTGCAGGTCCCCTGATGAAAAAGCTCGGCTGGCCGACGCTCTTCTGCAACGAACTGACCGTCGGAGAAGACGGCATGATCGACGGCTTCCGCCTGCGGATCAAGAACACCAAGCTCTCGACGGTGCGGGCCTTCCAATCCATCGGCTATGAGACCATCGCCATCGGAGACAGCTTCAACGACCTGGACATGCTGCTGGCCAGCAAGAAGGGCATCCTCTTCCGCACCACCGAGGAGATCAAAAAGATGCATCCGGAGCTCTCCTGCTGTGACAGCTACGAAGACCTCATGAAAGAGATCCTCTCGGCCTGCTGAGCAATCAAGATAACATTCAAATCAGTTCCCTAGACAGAGAAACGGACCGTTCCCCATGCGGAGAAACGGTCCGTTTTCTTTCTGTAATGGAAGTTCAGTTTCCGGCCAGGAAGGAGAGCACCTGGTCCCGGCTCTTCAGCGCAGTCGCAGCCCCGACCTCCGTGGTGCAGATGGCCCCGCAGGCATTGGCAAAGCGCAAGGCAGCTTCCGTGCTGTTGCCGTGCAGGAGCTCGCAGGCAAAGCCCGCGACAAAGTTGTCCCCCGCACCGGTGGCGTCCACCGCGCGAATCTCACAGGGCGGCAGGGAGAAGCTCCCCTCCGCGCCACGGAAATAACAGCCCTTCGCGCCGAGCTTGACGATCACGTTTTTCACACCGTAATCGAGGAAGACCTGTGCCATC
>CAZMXF010000639.1:0-1586 GCA_964570015.1 uncultured Oscillospiraceae bacterium
CCTCGTGGGACAGATGCCAGAGGTTCTTGTCCTTGGAGTAGTTGGTCTCGCGGTTAATCTTCAAAGGAACGTTGTGTGCCTCGGCATAGTCGATCTCTTCGTCACGCGACTTGATGTTCCATTCCCGCCAGGGGGCGATGATCGGCATATTCGGAGCAAAGTGCTTGATGGCCAGTTCAAAACGTACCTGGTCGTTGCCCTTGCCCGTGCAGCCGTGGACAATGGCGTCTGCGCCTTCCTTCAGGGCAATCTCCACAAGGCCCTTGGCGATGCAGGGACGAGCGTGGCTGGTGCCCAGCAGATAGTCTTCATAGACAGCGCCCGCCTTCATGCAGGGGATGATGTAGTCATCTACATATTCATCCGTCAGATCCAGGATATAGAGCTTGGAAGCACCGGTCTTCTTTGCTTTCTCTTCCAGGCCCTCGAGTTCATCCGCCTGTCCCACATTGCCGGAAACGGCAATGACTTCGCAGTTGTTGTAGTTCTCCTTCAGCCAGGGGATAATGATGGAGGTATCCAGACCGCCGGAATATGCAAGAACGACCTTTTTGATGTCAGATTTATTCATAATATTAGCTCCTTATTGAATATTTATGCGGTGATTATAGGTCTCTTTTCCAAAAAAGTCAAGAGTTCATTTTATATTTATGCAGACTCGCAAAGACCGGAATTTCTCTTTGTCTGCTTCTTATGCAAATAGCACAATACCCGCCCGGCTTTCGCCGGGCGGGTATTGAAGACATCCGAAACTTTTCGTTGTATAGTGCGGGGTCAATGATACTCGCTGAGGAAAATATGTCCGTCCTCACCGGAGAGTGTGACCAGGTACTCGTGCTCCCCAGCGCTGTCTCGATAGCGCAGCATGGTGTTGGGCAGGTCCCCCGGGAAAAGCAGCGCCAGCTGCAGGGCACAGTTGCTCAGCTCGCCGCAGCAGAAGAGCTGCTGTTCCACCGTGAACCTGTCTGTGAAGGTCACGGAGCAGATCTGCACATCCAGTGCCGTGCCGCTGAACACCAGCAGGTAAGCCTCTCCCCCGTCTCCGATCACGACCTGGTCCACAATCTCCATGCTGTCTTCCTGAAGTTCATCCATCGTCCGGATCGTCACTGCGGCTTCTCCCGAAGCAATCGACTCCGCCCAGCGTGAATTCACGGCGGTGTAGAGTTGGCCCGGATCCTCGGCAGCCCGGTCCGAGAACAGCAATGTCCCGGTACCCGGATCGTAGCAGAGAAGCTCATATACCGTTTTCTTCGGTCCGACCCCCAGATCGTTGGCAGTGCTGACGAGGAACGCACAAACCGTCTCGTCTGCCCGTATCACGGTGACATAGCGCTCGGAAGAGCATTCCTCCGGTACGGTGTCATACTCTCTGGCAATGGTGAAGCTGTCCTCCGCCGCTTCCAGCATAGCATTGTATCCGTAGCTGTCAGCGGTTGTCTCGCCGGTCCCGGTGTACCAGACATCCTGGCGTGCGGCCATGTCTTCAGTAATGATTGCTGCGGCTTCCGGATGCTGTGCCGATTCCACTCGGACATTGTCCCAGGCGTATTCCAGAATCCGTGTCCTGCCCTCCGCCGGGTCCA
>CAZMXF010000640.1:0-1579 GCA_964570015.1 uncultured Oscillospiraceae bacterium
ATGGTCGTGATCGACCGGGTGTCCGTTGATCCCTATCAGAGCGCGACCGGCGTCTACGATGTGCACCGCATTGCCAACGGCGAAAAGGTGGTTCCGCGGAAGTGGATCAATGAAGAAGGCGACTATGTGACCGAGGAGTTCCTGGACTATGTGCGGCCTCTGATTCAGGGGCATTATCCGCCCATGATGGTCGAAGGCATTCCGCGTCACCTGAACATGAACCTGAAGAATTATGACTGGGCGCATACCTCCTCCAAGCACTGATCCCCAAGCTGTAAAAAAGATTTCCCCTCCCGAGCCCGGGAGGGGATTTTTGCATACGTTCATCCTGCATTCCGCCAGCTCTCCTTCCGATCCTTTTTTGAAAAAATGGAATTGCAGGCTTGACAGAACAGTTGTTCATGGCATATAATGTGAACATGAGTTCAGGATCAAGTGTTCACGAATTGCTGTTCCGTTCAATCCGACTTAAACCTATTTCAGGGAGGCAGTACAAATGAGTACCCAGGAAAAAACAAAAAGCAGGGACTTTGACGCCAAGATCATTCTCGGTCCCGACGCGACGATCGGCGACAAAGTGAAAGCGCTCAGGCTCGCCAGGAAGATGACGCTCACAGATCTCTCCCGGGCCTGCGGGCTTTCTGACCGTGCCATCCGTTATATCGAGAATAACGAACGGCAGCCGGGCGTGGACGCCGTCAGGAAGCTGTCCGCGGCGCTGGATGTCGGCACCGACTACTTCATGGAAGACGACCTCTTCCGGCAGGAGCTTCACAAGGAAGAAGTGCTCGCCCAGGCGAAGGAAAAATACGGCTCCCGCGGCATGGCGCAGGCCAGGGCTGTTTACGAATCGGCCAAAGCCCTTTACGCCGGCGGCCGGCTCAATGAGGATGAACGCGAGGCTTTCCGGGATCTGATGCTCGAGATGTTTTTCGACTCCAAAGAAGAAGCACAGAAGTATACCCCCAAAAAGTATCGCAAGACGTAACCTGCCGCGCGCATCCGCAGGTGCGCCTCCGCGCACGAATTGAAAGGGAGACCTGATTTGCCCGGGGCTGTGTCCGTGGGCGCGGCGGCCGGATCATCATCCACGCCATATAATTCGGAAGCGAAACGCAGTTTCGTGAGGAGACATATTTTGCCCACAGCTGCGTATGCAGGCGTGACTGCAAAATAGTCATCCGTGGTCAGAAAGTCAGAAACGAAACCTGGTTTAGTGAGGAGGAATGCCTCTTGATGGTTCCACAGGCTTTACGAATGGCGCAAAGCGCCCTTCATAAATATAAAACGCGCGACCCGTATGAGATCATCGACGCGAAACGCATCCGGCTCTGGCCCTTTGAAAGACCGGAAACGCTGCTCGGCGTCTATAAGGTCTGGAGCAGGACACAGTACATCGGCATCAACAGCGCCGCCGACGAGGTCCAGAGGCTGACCGGTGTGCTCCACGAGCTGGGGCATGCGCTGAATGACTACAAGGCAGCAGCCTCCGGGCTGCAGTTTGAGGATAACTTCGGCTTTTTCAGCATGTCCGCCGCACCGATGGAAAACAGCGCCAACCTGACCGCCGCGGAGCTGT
>CAZMXF010000641.1:0-1570 GCA_964570015.1 uncultured Oscillospiraceae bacterium
ACCTACTGCTTAGAAGGCAGTTGCTCTATCCTGCTGAGCTATTGGCGCATATTGCGACGTAAACTGAGGACGGAGCGGGCGATTGGAGCGGGTGATGGGAATCGAACCCACGTATCCAGCTTGGAAGGCTGGTGTTCTACCATTGAACTACACCCGCACGGCCAAAGCTTTTCAGCTTGAAGATGATACCACAGTTTAGGCCGTGCTGTCAATCCCTTTTTTATTTCTTTTCTTTTTTTCTTCAGTGTCCATTGCAGAAGCAATGTGTTTTGTGATACACTATTAAAGAAGTCGGATGGAAGGTGGTGGTTCGAATGGCGAAAACGCAGTGGTACAAGGAAATGACGGTTTACCAGATCTGGACGCGCAGCTTCTGTGACGGGAACGGCGACGGCATCGGTGACCTTTTCGGAGTCCTGAAGAAGCTGGATTATATTAAGAGTCTTGGCGTGGATGCGATCTGGTTTTCCCCGATCTACCCTTCTCCGAATGCGGATTTCGGCTATGACATCTCCGACTACATGAATATTCACCGGGATTACGGAACCCTGGAGACCTTCCGCGAAGTGCTCGACCGCGCCCATGGGATGGGGCTGCGGGTATTTATGGATCTGGTGGTGAATCATACCTCTGACGAGCATCCCTGGTTTCAGGAGAGCAGGAGAGCACATAACAATCCTTATCATGATTACTATATCTGGCGGCATGGGCGGGTCAGCCGCGGCAAGCGCTATCCGCCGAATAACTGGACCAGTATGTTTGAAGGCGGCGCCTGGGAGTATGACGAGTTCCTGGACGAATACTATCTGCACCTGTTTGCCATAAAACAGCCCGATCTGAATATGGCCAACCCGAAAGTGCGGGAAGAGGTCAAGCAGATCATGCGATTCTGGCTCGAGATGGGTGTGGACGGTTTTCGCGAAGACGTGATCACCTACATCGGCAAGGCGCCGGGACTGCCGGATGCCCACCCGAAACTTCCTTTTGCCAACGGACACCGGTACTACTCCAATCAGCCGGAAGCACACAAATATTTAAAGGAATTCAAGCACGATGTACTGGACCACTATGACTGCTTCACGGTGGGGGAGAGCCCGCTGACGACGGCGGATATTGCGCTGACCTACGTCACCGAGGGACCGGAGCAGGTGCTGGACGAGATGATCGCCTTTTCGCATATGGAGGCGGACTGCTTCAAAACGGATATGATCCAGACCGGGTTTGACCTCCGGAAGATGAAGCGGGCCTTTTCCGACTGGCAGGAGAAACTGCAGGGCAAGGCATGGAACGCCCTGTATATCGAAAACCACGATCATCCGCGGATCATCAGCCGCTACGGAAGCGAAGCCTATCGCGTGGAGAGCGGCAAGATGCTCGCCGCGATGTATATGCTGCAGCGGGGCACGCCGTTTATCTACCAGGGACAGGAAATCGGCATGACCAATATCCGCATGAAGAGTCTGGATCAGTTTCAGGATGTCATGACGCACAACAGCATCCGGCTGCTGCAGGGATTGCTGCCGCAGACCACGATCCTGAAAATAGTGAACAAGGGCAACCGGGAGAATTC
>CAZMXF010000642.1:0-994 GCA_964570015.1 uncultured Oscillospiraceae bacterium
TAGGCGAGAAAAAAGACCTCGACGGCGATGGTAGACTGACGAAAAGCGCAAAAACGCGAGCGCCCGTCAAGGACATCGATGTAGATACGTCGCTTAGCACCAACACACAGGAGGGCATGAACGATGAGCGATAAGAAGTTCCCTTTCTTCGCAAATACAGAATGCGATAAATTCCCCTGCCATACGGGCATCGCCGCCGAGGATTTCAACTGCGCGTTCTGCTACTGCCCACTGTATCTGCTCGGCCCGAATTGCGGAGGCGATTTCAAGTATCTGGAATCGGGCGTGAAAAGCTGCGTGGACTGCGCCAAACCGCATCGGGGAACCGACGGCATCGACCTTGTGAAGGAGCGCTGGTCGCTTATCCAAAAGGCGAGCACGCAGGAGTGAGCGACCCTGCAGGCGTTGCCCGCCTCGGCGCATTGGCACGCCGCATCGCACCGAAAACGCGATTCTCAGATCTCTGGAAAAGGAGTCTGCCGCCCTCATTTTTCGAATGATTCATACATCTGTGCACGAAGTATGCATTTTATTGCGTTCATAAGGGGTTTTACGTTCCTTTTCGTTATCTCATGTCCAAGCGATGCTATACTTAGAAAGCTTACAGGTGCTTTGAGGATTTCAATCCAAAAAGCTAAGAGGGAAGCGGGTGGGAATCCCGCACAGACTCGCTACTGTGATCAGGATGCGCGTCTTCACGGCAAGCGCTTCGGCGACAAGCGTTTACCAGTCACTGCAGAATCTGCGGGAAGGCGAAGATGTGCGACCCTGTCAGTCAGGAAACCTGTCTGCGAGTGAAAACGTATCAGAAGGCCACGAGAACCTGGTCTGATGCCAACAGAGGGATTGCCGACAATGCGTCTTCGTCTTCAGCTTCCCCAGTTGACTTCAGGCCCGTGGCGAAAGCTTACGGGCTTTTTAGGAAGGGGAATCATGTCGACATAGTCTCGGTTTGCGTGAGACTGCGGCGCCATGGACGAGTCCCGGGCAGGCT
>CAZMXF010000642.1:1004-1570 GCA_964570015.1 uncultured Oscillospiraceae bacterium
CGTGCGCATGCGTCGCAATGGTAGCTGCCCTGGCATGCTGCCTTGCCGGATGCGGCAACTCCGATGAGGCAAAGGCCAAGAACGTTGGCAAGCTCATCGACAAGATCTACGTGCAAGAGCGCACCAGCACCACCGATGCCGACTGCGAAGCCGCAAAGAAGGCTTGGGACGCTCTTACCGACAAGCAGAAGGAAATGGTCACGGGCGAGAACGCCGATCCCGGTTACTTCGGTGACGACACCGGCGACGCTTCCGCCGACGATCCGCTGAACTAAGACGGCATCGGCGAGAAGGAGATCCTGGTAGTCAGCTTCGGCACCAGCTTCAACGATAGCCGCGTTGCCACGATCGGCGCAATCGAGAAGGCCATCGCAGCCGCCAATCCTGATTGGTCCGTGCGTCGCGCATTCACCGCGCAGATCATCATCAACCACATTCAGGCTCGTGACGGCGAGAAGATCGATAACGTCCAGCAGGCCATGGATCGCGCTGTCGCCAATGGCGTGAAGACCCTGGTCGTTCAGCCCACGCATCTGATGCATGGCGCTGAGTATGACGAGCTCAAG
>CAZMXF010000643.1:0-1561 GCA_964570015.1 uncultured Oscillospiraceae bacterium
GATCAGCTCAGGAAACTGAAGAAGCTCATAACGGAGTATACCGAGAGCTTTGCGGCGTAAGGAGGCTGGAGCATGGCAAACTTGAGAGCCATCCGTACGCGCATCAAGAGCGTCGAAAACACCCGTCAGATCACAAAATCCATGAAAATGGTTGCGGCGGCGAAACTGAGGAAGACCCAGTCTGCGTTTGCCAGCCTCCGCACCTATGCCGATGAGAGCGGCAAGCTGCTGGCAGAGGCGTCGGCCGGGCAGACGGGAATCGAAAATCCCTATCTGATACCTCATGCGGAATGCAGGAGAATCTGCTATGTGCTGATCGTCGGCAACCGCGGCCTCTGCGGCACATACAATCAGAGCCTGCTGCGCTACTGCGAAAAACTCATCAAGGACAGTGACCGGGAATACTATCTTATCGTCTGCGGGCGCTGGGGCAAGGATCTGATTGCTGCAGCCGGACTCGAAGTCCGGGAGAGCTATGAGATCGGCGATACCCCGACACACCAGGAAGCCCTGGCGCTGACCGAAAGACTCAAGGAACTCTACCGGGAGGGAAGTGTCGACGAGATCAAGCTTGTTTATCAGCATTATCGGTCCATTCTGTCACAGGTTCCGGAACAGGCACAGCTGCTCCCCCTGAAGAAACAGGAAGAGACAGGGACCCTGGACAAAAATACGATCTTCGAACCGGACCGGGACAGCCTGCTGAACACATTGCTGGACATGTATATCGGCAATACGGTACATGCCATCCTGCTGGAAGCCCGGACCGGGGAGCATTCCGCCCGCATGACAGCGATGACCGCTGCGGCAGACAACACGGAAGAACTCATCAACGATCTGACGCTGGAACTCAACCACGCGCGCCAGGCAGCCATAACCACCGAAATCTCCGAAATTGCAGGCGGTGCAGAAGCACTTCGGAACAACACTGCCGGAGGATAAAACATGAAGAATGCAACTGTCAAACGAGTGATTGGCCCTGTGGTCGATATCCACTACCCGGAGGGGAAGCTTCCGGAAATCTATAACGCAGTCGAAATCCATCTGCCCGAGCGCAAGGTCGTGCTGGAGGTGGTGCAGCAGCTGGGCAACAGAGATGTCCGATGCATCGCCCTGTCCTCCACGGACGGCATCTCCCGCGGTATGGATGCGGTTGATACCGGCTCCTCGATCATGATGCCGGTGGGTGAACCGACACTGGGCAGAATGTTCAATGTTGTCGGGGAGCCGATCGACGGGAAAGGCCCGGTGGAAGGCGCCGAGCGTCTGCCCATTCACCGCAAGGCACCGAAATTCACCGAGATCCTTCCGGCTACCGAGATGCTGGAAACCGGAATCAAGGTCGTGGATCTGCTGGCCCCATATGCCCGCGGAGGTAAAATCGGCCTCTTTGGAGGCGCCGGTGTCGGCAAGACGGTGCTCATCATGGAACTGATTCGCAACGTCGCCTATGAGCACGGCGGTTATTCGGTTTTTGCCGGGGTAGGCGAGCGCAGCCGTGAGGGCAACGACCTCTGGAACGAGATGAACGAGTCCGGCGTCATCAACAAGACGGCGCTGG
>CAZMXF010000644.1:0-1560 GCA_964570015.1 uncultured Oscillospiraceae bacterium
GGTGTCGAGATGAACCGCAAGATGCTCTCCGAGACTGCGATTCACGATCCCGCTGCATTCACGGCACTCTGCGACATGGCGAAGAAGGCCATTGCCTGATTGACAGCTCAATAAGGTTCCCGCACCAAACGGGAACGGAAAGAACGCTCCGGCTGACCAGATTCAGCGCGGGGCGTTCTTTCCGTTTTGCCTGTGTGACACTTGTGTGACGGTTTCGATGCTACAATATTCCCGTAAGCAGAAAAAAGCTTGAACAAAAAAGAAAAGGAGATTACGAAAATGTCTGAAATCATCAATGAAAAAGAACTGGGCAAGGTCAGCGGCGGCTGGCAGTATGCAAACGGCAGCTATGTGGATTACGGCAACTACATCGTCTACACCGTGGCTCCCGGTGATGTCCTGAGCGGCATCGGCCAGCGCTTTGCGGTTCCCTATCAGCAGATTGCTCAGTGGAACAACATCAAGAATCCCGATCTCATCAGAATCGGCCAGCAGCTGACTATTTATACCTCTGTCAAGAGATAAGAGAACAATGAGAAGAGCCCCGCCTGCGGCGGGGCTCTTCTCGTCTTCTGCCGGATCGGCCGGCAGCTGATCATCTATACCTCTGGCAAGAGATAACAGGTCAAGCAAGAAAAACGGCCCCGCCTGTGGAGGGGCTGTTCTCGCCTTCTGCCGGATCGGCCGGCAGCTGACCATCTATACCTCTGATAAGAGATAACAGGTCGAGCAAATAACACGGCCTCGCCGAAAGGCGAGGCCGTCCTGCATATTCCGTTAATTCCTCAGCGCGTGGAGCGGGGCAGGGATACGCCCGCCGCGGGAGACAAACTCTGCAGCACTGCCATCATGCAGCGGCATGACCGGCGCACTGCCCAGAAGACCGCCGAAGTCCACCCGGTCGCCGACCTTTTTCCCGATGGCGGGGATCAGACGGACCGCGGTTGTTTTGTTGTTGATCATGCCAATTGCGGCTTCGTCCGCGATGATGGCGGAGAGCGTCTCCGCAGTTGTGTCTCCGGGCACTGCAATCATGTCAAGACCGACGGAGCAGACACAAGTCATCGCTTCCAGCTTGTCGATGGTCAGAGCACCTTCGCCGGCTGCGCGGATCATACCGGCATCCTCGGAGACGGGAATGAATGCTCCGGAGAGACCGCCGACATGGGAACTCGCCATGACGCCGCCTTTCTTGACCGCGTCGTTCAGCAGCGCCAATGCCGCAGTGGTTCCATGGGTACCGCAGCGCTCCAGCCCGATCAGTTCCAGAATCTCCGCAACGCTGTCCCCGATGGCCGGAGTAGGGGCCAGAGACAGATCCACCACACCGAAGGGAACATCCAGGCGCCGGGAGGCCTCCTGTGCCACAAGCTGGCCCATGCGGGTGATCTTGAAAGCGGTGCGCTTGATGGTTTCGGCTACCACGTCGATGCGCTCACCTTTACAGGCCTTCAGGGCTTCGGCTACCACACCGGGCCCGGAGACGCCCACGTTGATGACGCATTCCGGTTCACCGACACCGTGGAAAGCACCCGCCATGAAGGGGTTGTCTTCGACCGC
>CAZMXF010000645.1:0-1556 GCA_964570015.1 uncultured Oscillospiraceae bacterium
TGCCCGATCCCTTCACCCGGGAAGAGAAGCAGGTGCACTTCGACGCCCTGACGGAACTGGCAAACCGCATCTCGGCAGAGAAGCATCAGGTCTACGTGGGTACTCTGCAGCGGGTTCTGGTCGACGGCCTGACCGGCCGGGACGAGTATAACCTCTCCGCCCGCACCAACGGAGGCCGTCTGGTTCACCTGAAGGGTGATCCGTCTCTCATCGGCCGATTCATCACCGTGGAGATCACCGACGGCAATACCTGGGCCCTGTACGGAAAGGAAGCGGTGTGCGATGGCTGAGCTGACCCCGATGAAGCGCCAGTATCAGGAGATCAAGCAGCAGCACAGTGACTGTCTGCTCTTCTTCCGTCTCGGCGACTTCTATGAGATGTTCAACGACGACGCCGTCACCGCCTCCCGGGAACTGGACCTGGCGCTCACCACCCGGGACCGGAATGTCGAGGATCCCGAAGAGCGCACGCCCATGTGCGGTGTCCCCTATCACAGCGCGGAAGGCTACATCGCAAAGCTCATTGCAAAAGGCTACAAGGTCGCTATCTGCGAACAGCTGGAAGACCCGGCACTGGCCAAAGGACTCGTGCAGCGGGATGTCATCCGCATCATCACCCCCGGTACCGTCACAGACAGCTCCATGCTCTCGGAAGAGCGCAGCAACTACATCTGCGCCGTCTTTCTCTCCGGGGACAGCGCCGGCATCGCCTTCTGCGAGCTCAGCACCGGTGAGTTTTGCTGTGCCTCCTTCCCGCGGGACGGCGAAGAGCACGTCCGCAACGAACTTGCCCGTTTTCTTCCGAGGGAAGCGGTGCTTTCCCCCGGTGCGGCCGAAAACAGCGCCATCGTCTCCTTCCTGCGGGACCAGCTGGACGCCATGCCGGAGCAGGAACCGGGTTATTTCGAATTCCTCCCCTGTGCCGCCCGCGTCTGCGAGCAGTTCGGTTTTTCCGATGTGGACGAAGCCGGCCTCCAGGACGGCACCGCTGCCGTGTGCGCCTGCGGTGCGTTGCTGCAGTACCTGCAGGAGACACAGAAATTTGACCTATCCCATATCAACCGCCTGGATGTGTTTTTCGGCGGCCGGTACATGGAACTGGACTACACCGCCCGCCGCAGCCTGGAGCTTACCGAGTCCCTGAGCAGCGGTGAAAAAAGAGGCAGCCTTCTCTGGGTGCTGGACAAGACCGGCACCGCCATGGGCAGCCGTATGCTCCGCTCCTGGGTGGAGCGGCCCTTGCTCTCCGTAGCGGCCATCCGCCGCAGGCTCAATGCCGTGGACGAACTCACAAAAGCCACGGTCTGCCGGGCCGAACTCATGCGCGCACTGAAGGACATCAGCGACATGCAGCGTCTGGTCAGCCGCACCGTCTACGGCAGTGCCGGCGGGCGGGATCTGCGTATGCTGTCCAACTGCGTCGCCGTTCTGCCCCGGCTGCAGGAACTGCTGAACGGGATGAAGAGCGCGGAGTTGCGTGAGATTGCGGGGATGGACCTGCTCCGCGATGTCCGGGAGGAAATCGACCGGGCCATCTGCGACGATCCTCCCTTCTC
>CAZMXF010000646.1:0-1551 GCA_964570015.1 uncultured Oscillospiraceae bacterium
GTCAAACTGGAATTTGTATGGTTTAGTTGAAATACGCGTCAGATCACGCCGTTTTCCATAATTGAAAAGCTTTTTCCCTCGCAATCCAGCTCCGCAAGTGAACCATATGGCAGAATACAGATCGGTGAGGAATGTCCGAAATTCAGTCCATAAAAAATTGGAATTGAGCATGAATACAGATCGGACACAATCTGTCGAATGATTCCGGCCCGTTCAGAAAAATCGACGGCCTCGTTGGATTTCCCGATGATAATGCCGTTTAATCTTTGCAAAATACCCTTCCGACCGAAATACTCAAAGTAGGCTCTGATGCCTTCTTCATCAAAGAAATCGGGGATGTCCTCCACAAAGAGGATTGCTCCGTCATAGTCTTCAGCCTTCAGTTCAATCGGTGTCCCTTCCAGTTCGATCATTCCGGTATGTCCGCCCATCAATCTGCCTGACACGGAACCGCTGCCTTGAACAATCATATACCCATCATTAGGAAAATAGCGTCTTTTTTTGCTTTTAGCAATAGGATCAGAAGGTTCAAATGTCCAGTCATTCGATGGTTCGATCATGCCGATCGGTGAAGGATCAAACAATGTTTTTACAAAACTCTTTTTGCTGTACTCATGCCATCCGGCCTGATCTGCAATCGTTGTAAGCAGATTATCCCCGTAGAAGGAGGAAAGGCCACTGTGATAGCATAGCAAATGAAGATTCATGACATCGGAATAACCAATAAAAATCTTGGGATTATCCCGGATCAGCTTTGTTTCTATGTAAGGGATAATCTTTATGCTGTCATTGCCGCCCACGTTGGCAATAATCGCATGTACCTCTTTGTTCTCGAAGGCCCACATGATATCCTCGGCTCGGGCTTTTGGATTGTTTGAAAGATATTCGGAGCCTCTCATAGAATTCGGCGCCGCCACAACGCGAAGACCAAGCTCCTGCAGCCTCGATACTCCCAGTTCATATTTCCATTTTTTATCAGGGTCTCCTGCCCATCCGTTGCATGGGCTTACCGTTGCTACCAAGTCACCTTTTTTTAAATGGCCGGGTTTTATCAATTCTTTCATACAGTTCCCCATCCCGTCAAATTCCGATTTGCCATCTTCTCCGTCAGGTCATGCAGGCTCTTCTCGTATTGCGCCTTGCTTATCACGTTCCGCTCCAGGAACTCCTCCAGCATCTGCTTTTGCCTCTCGTAGAGGGCACGGTTCTTCTCGGCATAGCTGAGGGAGTCCCAGGTGGGGTCTTTAATTTCTGTGGTCATTCTTTTCTCCTGCTGTCCCAGAACCTGTAAGCTGCATAGCCTACCCAGATAATCCAGGACCACGGCCAAGCCTTGAACACAAAGTTGATGACAAGATATACAATTGCCACAGCTATCGCAATGTACCACTGTTTCATGTTTCATCACTCCGTTCTGAATCCTCGTTCTTCCAGTTCCACGGGAATCGTCCTGCTGTCCATGTTCTCGATCCGAACATAAGTCCCGCGCTCTATAGCCATGATCACTCTGTCGATGTTCTCCGGCTCTCCCTGGATTTCCATGGTGACGCT
>CAZMXF010000647.1:0-1538 GCA_964570015.1 uncultured Oscillospiraceae bacterium
TCCGCGGCTTTTGCCTCGGCGGCGGCCTTTGCCTCCTCGGCAGCCTTGGCTTCTTCCGCGGCTTTCGCCTCAGCGGCGGCCTTTGCCTCTTCGGCAACCTTGGCTTCTTCCGCAGCTTTCGCCTCAGCGGCGGCCTTTGCCTCTTCGGCAGCCTTCGCTTCTGCCGCAGCCTTTTCGATCGCGGATTTGGCGTCTTTCACTGCGGCTGCGACATCTTCATCTCCGAAGTCCTCGTCACCCGCGAGCTCCAAGACTTTCTCGTACTCTTTGGCTTTGAAAGCTTCTTTGATCTCGGCGACTTTGGCTTCCCTGGCGGCTGCTTCTTCCAGTGCGGCCCGGGCGTCTTTCACTGCAGCTGTGACATCCGCATCTTCAAACTTCTCGTCACCGGCGAGATCCACAACCTTCTGATAATCACCGGCCTCAAAGGCTTCCTTGATTTCTGCGATCTTTGCCTCCAGAGCGGCTTTTGCCTCTTCCGCGGCCTTGGCTTCTTCCACAGCTGCCTTAGCCTGCTCTGCAAGAGCAGCGATTTCTTCATCTTTGATTTCGGCATCGCCGATCAGGTCCAGAACCTTCTGAAAATCACCTGCATCGAATGCAAGATGGATCTTCGCATTGTTCAACAGCTCTGCGACCTCGGGCTTGGGGTTCTTCATATTCTCCAGCAGATCGACGACGGTCTGATAGTCTCCGTTTGCATATGCAGTTTTCGCTTTGGAGATATCCTTGGAAGCGCAGCCGGTCAGCAGGAGCAGAGAAAGCAGCAGGCAGAGCAGTACAGTCAGCCTTTTTTTCATATCCTCTTCTCCTTCCAAATCGCTTATATTGGCATGTTACTCAGTTTGAATAACATGATTTGAATTATTATAGCATGAGCAACTAAACAGAGCAAGACGGAAAACCAAGTTTTTGAGAAAAACAAAAGGCTTGCTCCGAAGCACCTTTTGGCATATAATCAGGGCTGAAATGGGTATGGAAACGAGCCTGTTCAGGAGGAGAGAAAAGATGCACTGGATTCGGGAAGACGATTATGAAAAGGTTATGAAGACAGAGGTGGAACCCTATGTTTCCCAAAGGAAAGAATGCGGTTTTGACGCCAGAGTAAAAGGACAGCCGATCTACTATGAGCATTTCCGGCTTGACCATCCGAAAGGGGTCATCGTGATCAGCCATGGATTTACGGAGTCGATCCAGAAGTTTACGGAGTCGATCTATTATATGCTGCAGGCGGGCTATGAGGTCTGGGGACTGGATCACCGCGGCCACGGGTACTCCTACCGTGCGAATAACAACCCGTTTGTCGTTCATGCGGATCATTTTCGGGACTATGTGCTGGATCTGAAGCATCTGACTGAAAAGCGCGTGAAACCGGCCGCCGGGAAGCTGCCGATATATCTCTACTGCCACTCGATGGGCGGATGCATCGGCGCCTGGATCATCGAACGCTATCCGAAGCTGTTTGACAAAGCAGTGCTGTCATCCCCGATGCTTGGCCTGAGCTTCGGAAAGATCCCGGTTCCGCTGGTGTATGCCGG
>CAZMXF010000648.1:0-1533 GCA_964570015.1 uncultured Oscillospiraceae bacterium
GAAACAGCTCTTCCAGATCGATCTGCTGTCTGGTCTTTCCGAGACCTCCGAACAGCTTGTCAAGCAGTCCCATAGTTACTCCTCTATTGTCTTCTTTGCGGCCTCGAGGTCCAGACTCAGGACCGTTGAGACGCCTTTTTCCTGCATGGTCACGCCGTAAAGCATGTCCGCTTCTTCCATCGTCCCGCGGCGGTGGGTGATGACCAGAAACTGTGTCTTATCGGCAAAGCGCCGCATATACTGGGCATAGCGGCTGACATTTTCCTCGTCCAGCGCCGCTTCGATCTCGTCCATGACGCAGAAGGGCGTTGGCCGCACCTTCAGGATCGCAAAATACAGCGCGATCGCGACGAAGGCTTTTTCACCGCCCGAGAGCAGACTGATGGTAGAGACGGCCTTTCCCGGCGGCTGGACCCGGATGTCAATGCCGCAGTTGAGCACGTCGTTTTCATCCTCAAGAACCAAAGCCGCCTTTCCGCCGCCGAACAGATCCTGGAAAGTATCCCGGAAACACTCGTCGATCCGGCGAAACCGCTCGACGAAGAGGCTCTCCATATCCCGGGTAATATCGCGGATCACGCCGACAAGTTCGGCTTTGGCCTTTTCCACATCGTCCCGCTGTTCCTTCAGGAATTCATAACGGGTGTTGACGCGCTCATATTCCTCGATGGCGCCAAGGTTCGGCGTGCCGAGGGCGTTCATCTGCCGACGCAGATCGGTAATTTCCTTGTTGGCCTTTTGAAGATTCTCCACCGGCTGCCGCAGGGTCTGTGCCGCCGTGTGGCTGAGCTCATAGCTGTCCCAGAGCTTGTCGATGATCTGTTTCTCCTCCAGGTCGGCAGTGACCTTTTTCTGTTCGGCACGGGAGACACGCCGTTCCAGGTCGTTGATATCTGCGTTCAGCTGCTGGGCCAGCTTGTCTGTTTTGGTCCGCTTCCCTTCCAGTTCCAGCTTTTCGTCGCTGATTCTGCGGATTTCACTCTTTTCGCGGTCCACATCCGCCTGGATCAGCTTTTTCTGTTCCAGCTTTTCCTGCAGGCGTTCCCGGAAGCTCTGCGTCTGGCGCTCCGCAGCGGCAATGGTGTTTCTCCGTGCGTCGCTGTCGCCGTCGATGGCGTTGAGCAGCACGGTAAACTGCTGGGTTGATGACTCCACGGAACGCCGTTCGGCATCCAGGGCCGCCACATTCTGAAGGAGACGGTTTTGATCCTCCTGCGCCATGGAGAGCTCATACTGCAGCTTCTCTGTGGCACGGCGGGTATTGTCCAACAGCTCCTGAGCGTTCTTTTGTTTACGCCGCAGGCGCTCCTGCTCCTGCTTCAGCTGCTCAAGTTCGCTCGCCCTGGAAAGAATTCCGCTGCTGCGGATACTGCTTCCGCCGGTCATGGAACCGCCGGAGTGGATCATCTGTCCATCCAGTGTGACGATGCGCAGGCGGTTTCCGCTGGTCTTCGACATGCGGATCGCATCGGGCAGGGCCTCGGCCACCACGGTCTTTCCCAGCAGATTCAGGATAATCTGCTCATCTTTGGG
>CAZMXF010000649.1:0-1528 GCA_964570015.1 uncultured Oscillospiraceae bacterium
GCGAATACTACAACAACGCCTATACGGCGCGCCTCATGATGGAGATCACCAAGACCCTCTTCAAGGGGGGAGAGGATCGCTTCCCCTTTGTGCTGGAGCACATGAAGAAATCCCAGCCATATGATATGTTCAAACGGGACTGGAACATACAATCTAAGTGGGAAGTAGCCCAGACACATGCTGCTGACTGGGGCGGAGAGGGTGACGACCTGATCCACTGCACGGCTATCTTCTATACCCCAACACCGGCGATCCTGACGATCATGACCAAAAACATCTGGGACCTGGATATCATGGGAGGCGTAGCCGGGCACTTCTTTAACCTGACGGAGGAGCTGGATCTGAAGCAGCATCCGGAGAGAGCGGCTCAGCTTGCGGCTGCAGGGGCAGCGGGGACTTCTGCGGTCGGAGCAGGGACAGCAGTGGACGGACAGAGCACGGATCCCCTGACTTCGGGCGCAGTAACGGAGGCAGGAACTCCTGCAGAGAGCATGCCGGCTGCAATCCCTGAAACCGAATCCGGAGCACAGACAGAACCGACCGTACCAGGCGAAGCACAGCAGGCCGGCGAAGCGTCAGCGACAGTCGAAACTCCGGCACAGTCTGTGACCGAAG
Organism: uncultured Oscillospiraceae bacterium; assembly: GCA_964570015.1. GTDB lineage: Bacteria > Bacillota > Clostridia > Oscillospirales > Oscillospiraceae > Limivicinus. Next base: position 616 of record CAZMXF010000649.1, read on the forward strand.
CAGAGCCGGAGGTCGAACCCCAGTCTGTTGTTCTTCCGCCGGAAGAGACACCGCCTGCCGCCGGAACGGAGGCAGGTCCGGTCGAAAACTCTGCTCCCTCACCCATCCCGATCCTTATTGTACTTTTCATTTTACTGCTCCTGATTATCCTCTGTGTGATCCTGCTCGTCATTCATAAGCGGAAAGAGCGGGAACGCAGACGCAGACGGGCAGCCGCCAGACGGCGCAGGCAGAGAGAACGCGAGATGCAGAGAAGATACGAAGAACAGGAAGAGTACTACGACGAGGAAGAATAGGAACAAAACGCACCGGTATAACAGAAATACAGGATAAGAGTATGAAAGCGCCCCGGAATCCGCAGTAAAAAGCGGATTTCGGGGCGCTTGTCATGAGACCTTTTCAGTGTTTTTCTGATTGATGCGTGCTTATCTTCCTCTGCGCCAGGCGACATATTCCTCCAGGGTTATCCCCCGGTTGGTGATCTCATGGGCAAACTTTTTACCCACATAACGATAGTGCCAGGGCTCATAGATGATGCCGGTGATCTCGCTGCTCTCCGGCGGATAACGGAGAATGAAACCGTAATCGGCGGCATGCTCCTTCAGCCACTTCTGGGTGCCGGTGGTCTCCTGCCACTCGGTGAGATAGGGGTAGGTCTCGTCGATGATGTCGGCGGCCAGACCGAGCTGATGCTCACTGGTGCCGGGATAGGCGACCTCTTCGGCGGCCAGGTTCGTAGCTTCTTCGATACTGCAGTAGCGCTCCTGCATGACACGGACAACCTTGTTGTCAAAGAGCTCCTGCTGGAACGCCTGCGTACGATAGGCAGAGCAGATCATGGGAAAGCCCGCGTTCTCGGCCCGGCAGTCCTGCATCATGTCCCAGCAGATGGAGGCACAGCGGGCGTCCAGCT
>CAZMXF010000650.1:0-1522 GCA_964570015.1 uncultured Oscillospiraceae bacterium
GAGGGCCAGATATCTGGAGAACCAGGTCACCGCGGCGGAGACGAGAATGGTGGCGGTCCCAAGGGAGAAGTCTGCACAGAGCATGGTGGCCGCGAGACAAATCGTTGCATAGCTGCCGCGGAAGCGGTTAAATACGGGGAAAAGCCGTCCCAGCACCAGGCAGAAGCCCGCGAAGGCCATGCCGATGTCCGCGTGCTCCTTAAAGCTCATCAGGATTCCACCCAGCAGGATCGGGACAAAGTCGCGGATGAGTTCCACCACCAGAAGTTTTAGAAAGCCGGTGTAGCCGAAGAGGCGGCGGAAGTTCGAGATGAACATACTCTTTTTCCCGATCCGGTGCAGGTCCCGGTGGAACACAAAGACCGAGGCGATGTTGAGCGTGCTGATGCTGCCGAAGTTGTAGGCGATGAACGCGATAATCAGCAGCAGGATCCAGTAGCCGATCATTCCTGATCTCCCTTCTGCCGGATGACGAGATGGACCGGCGTGCCCTCAAGGCCGAATACCGAACGGATCTGGTTTTCTATGTAGCGCTGATAGGAGAAGTGGAAGAGCTCGCGGGAGTTGCAGAAGATCACGAAACAGGGCGGCTTGATGCCGGTCTGGGTCATGTAATAGATCTTCAGGCGGCGGCCCTTGTCTGTGGGCGGCTGCACTCTGATCTGCGCGTCTGCGAGGACGTTGTTGAGCATGCCGGTGGAGATGCGCATGCAGCTCTGATCGTTGACGTAGTTGATGAGCTCAAAGAGCTTCTCAGTGCGCTGACCGGTGAGGGCGGAGATAAAGACAATGGGCGCATAGCTCATGAAACTCAGATCACGCATGACATCCTTGCGCATTTTCTCGAGGGTGCCGGTTTCTTTCTCGACCAGGTCCCACTTGTTGACGACGATGATGCTGGCCTTGCCCGCCTCATGGGCGAGACCGGCGATCTTCGTGTCCTGATCGGTGACTCCGTCCCGGCCGTCGATAAGAATCAGGCAGACGTCCGCACGCTCGATCGCAAGCTTGGCGCGCATGACGGAAAACTTCTCCACGCGCTCCTCCACGCGGGACTTCCGGCGGATACCGGCGGTGTCAATGAAGACATATTTCCCGTATTGGTTTTCAAACGGAGTGTCGACCGCATCACGGGTGGTACCGGCAAGATCTGAGACGATGACGCGGTTCTCACCGAGGATGCGGTTGATGAGGGAGGACTTGCCGACATTCGGCTTGCCGATGACGGCAACGTGAATCACGTCATCCTCAGCGTCTTCTTCCTCTTCCTCGGGGAAATACTCGAAGCAGGCGTCCAACAGGTCTCCGGTACCGTGACCGTGGACGGCAGAGACGGCGATGGGATCGCCCAGACCGAGGGAATAGAACTCATAGAGAGTCGGGTCCGTAGCGCCGGTGGAGTCCGCCTTGTTGACGGCGAGGACCACGGGCTTCCGGGAGCGCTGGAGCATAGTGGCGACATCCTGGTCCGCGGCGGTGACGCCGGTGCGGATGTCGGTCACGAGGACGATGACGGTGGCGG
>CAZMXF010000651.1:0-1518 GCA_964570015.1 uncultured Oscillospiraceae bacterium
TAACATCAGCGTTATTCATCGCATTGCACTTGATGGCGATGCGTCCGGCCGGACCTTTTGCTATCTCCCGATCGAAAAATTCCATCAAACGGGGTTTGAAGCTCAGCGGAGCGAACCAGAGGGAATGTGCTTCCGGCGGTACTTCCCCGCTGCTCAGGGCAGCGAAGGCTGCTTCGGCATCAAGTCCCTCCGCTTCTCTGGAAGTGATAAGGGAAAGATCGGTATACTGTTCGCCCGTGACCTCGTTATAGTTTCCGGTTCCCACCTGGGTGATGTAACTGATGCGGCCGTCATGCCGGCGTGTGATAACGCAGAGTTTTGAGTGAACCTTGTAACCCGGCAGCCCATAGATCACGCGGCAGCCTGCATCCTCCAGCATCTCAGAATAGTCGATGTTGTTCTGCTCATCAAACCGTGCGCGGAGTTCGAGAAGGCACAGCACGTCTTTGCCCTTATCAGCGGCATATGCCAGGGCTGCGGCGATCTTGCTGCTGACTGACATTCGATAGAGCGTGATCTTGATGGAGAGGACTTCCGGATCGTCTGCAGCTTCATAGATGAGATCCACAAAAGGAACCATGCTTTGGAACGGAAAGCTCAGCAGAAGATCGTGTTTTTCGATATAGGGTATATACTCACCCTTTTTCAGACCGATATTCCGGGCGGGCCGGCATTCCCGATATTTAAAGTTTTCGTGTTCACCGATGCAGGACCGGAAGGAGAGGTCAAAGGGAATGTTCTGATTGAAGACATTGTTCTCCGGCACCCGAATCTTCTTGATGAGCAGGGCGCGGTTCGCGTTTGAGAGCTTGCCGAAGATGCACACCCGCACAGGCATTTCCCGCTTGCGTTTTGTGATCATGGTGGATACCTTGAGCCGCAGGTCCTCATTCGCCCGTTCAGCTACATCTTCGAGAAATACATCCGCGTTGCGGGTGACCTCCACGATGGCAGACTGCCGTATGTTCTCCTTTTTCAGTAACAGCGGCAGAAAGTGACGGATCAGCTGGGCTGTGATCACGATCTTCTGACAGCCGTTGATCTCAAAGCTCAGGTAGGCAGGGACCCGGTGCAGGGGGATCACTGCCATTTTTTCCGAATCTTCCCTGCCAAGAAAGGCAATCACGCTGGACTCACCTGTCCACAGGAAGGGGAAAGGATGGTTCGAGTCGATGATATTCGGTGAGAGCGAACCCTTGAGATCACCAAAGAGCTTTTTGCTCATCAGCTCGTCTACTTTACTGATCTTCTTAAAATCCAGCACCTCCACACCGTTGTAAGCCAGCTCTTTCAGTATATCCTTCCAGATGCTTTCAGCCACAATTTGCTGTTCGCGTGTGATGCGCAGTACCTCCCCGATCGTCCATTCCGGCAGCATGCCGGAGAGGGAATCCCGCTTATCCGGTGTCAGCATAACACGATGCGTCAGGATACCGATGCGCACCCGATAGAATTCCGTCAGATTGGACTGGTAAATCATCAGGAACTTGAGCCTTTCCAGCAGGGGAACCTTTCGAT
>CAZMXF010000652.1:0-1516 GCA_964570015.1 uncultured Oscillospiraceae bacterium
GTCGCGGACATCCTGGTTGGCCGGCATGAAGGAGCGCGGCCAGGTAGGAGTATATTTGACAAAGGGCCTGGCAAAAGGCTTCCCGCTGCGGTTTGCATATCCGATTGCATGCGGAATGCCGGAGTCGGGAACACCGGCAACATAGTCGACCTTCGGAAGCTGTCCGTGAACGATCTCGTCGCGGGCCATGATTTCACCATTGCGATAGCGCATGACCTCGACATTGACACCTTCATAGTTGGAATTGGGGTAACCGTAATAACTCCAGAGGAAGGCACAGATCTTCATCCTGGGCGCTGCCGGAGCAAGGGGTTCGATCCTGTCGGCAGTGATTCTGACAATCTCAGCTGGGCCGAGCTCATATTCCTTTGTATAACCCAGCTTCTGAAAGGCAAAGGATTCGAAGCTCACACAGAAGCCGTCATTGTCCTTTCCAACCAGGATCGGAAGACGGCCGACCTTGTCACGGGCCGCGATGATCTCACCTTTTGCGGTCATCAGCAGCACCGTCATGGATCCGTCGATGACCCGCTGCATGTGCTGGATGCCCTCCACCAGGCTGTCACGCTCGTTGATCAGGGCGGCGACCAGCTCGGTGCAGTTGACCTTCCCGGAACTCATGGCCATAAACTGGTGACCATGGTCTGAAAAGTAGGTATCTACCAGCTGTTCGGCATTGTTGATCTGGCCGACGGTGGTGATGGCATAAAGTCCGAGATGAGAGCGCACCAGGAGCGGCTGGGGATCGGAGTCGCTGATGCAGCCGATGCCGCAGCAGCCGCCTTTGAAGTCAGCCAGGTCTTTTTCAAACTTGGTCCGGAACGGGGTATTGGAAATGGAGTGGATCTGCCGCTGGCAGCCGTGCTCCGGACTCCAGATCGCCATCCCGGCGTTGCGTGTACCGAGATGACTGTGATAATCGGTACCGAAGAAAACGTCAAGAACGACGTCGCGCCTGGATACCGCGCCGAAAAAACCACCCATCAGGCGAAGAAAAGCTCGGAGAGCGTCATTGGGTCAATATACTGGCCGTCCTTGTAGACGCGCATATTGCCGGAGGCAATCTCGTCGATCAGCATGACCTGCCCGTCAGCATCATAACCGTACTCAAACTTGATGTCATAAAGCACCAGGCCGCGGGCCTTCATCTCATCGGCAACGATCTGGGTGATCTTCTGGGTCATGTCCTTGATGGTGTCATACTGTTCTGCTGTCATGACGCCGAGAACGATCAGACCGTCTTTCGTGACCAGGGGATCGCCCTTTGCGTCGTTCTTGAAGGTCATTTCAACATAGGCGGGCAAATCTGCGCCTTCCTCGATATAATCGCTGTAACGGCGAAGGAAAGAGCCGACAGCCTTATGACGGCAGATGACTTCGAGCCCTTTGCCGAAAACTTTTGCAGGGAGAACTTCCATGGTGGTCTCGTTCAGATCGGCGCTGACAAAATGGGTCCGGATACCGGCTGCATTGATCTTTTCAAAGAAGTAAATGGACATACGCAGGTTCACATCGC
>CAZMXF010000653.1:0-1514 GCA_964570015.1 uncultured Oscillospiraceae bacterium
TTTTTGACGAATCAGGAGATTATTATTCGTTGATGACCAGGTCCTCAAAGGCGGCCTGACGGACCCAGATCGCAACATTTCGGCCTTCGGTGCGGAAATCGCCGCAGCCGTCTTCACCGATGATAACAGGTTCGGTGCAGTTGCCGAGAACATCGTAAAAACTCTCTCCCGCATACTGCGTGTCCACGTACATGTGCAGGCTTCCGCCCTGTTCGGAGTTGGACAGAACCACAGCAAGGCCGGAGTTTTCATGCTCCTCATCGCCGCTGCGTACCCAGCCGATCAGGTGCTCGTTTTCAAAGTGGTCCTCCTGCCTGCCGTAAGCGTACGCATGACGCAGCTTGATCATCTTGCCGAGATTCGGCACCAGCGGGCGGTTTCGCACGGGGTTGCCGTAGTAGTCGGAATAGAACACACAGGGGATACCCTCCTGCCGCAGCAGAATCAGTGCATAGGCCAGAGGTTTGAACCAGTCGTCCACAAAAGATTCCAGGCTTTGGCCGTGCTGGGTATCATGGTTATCGATAAAGGTCACGGCATTCATCGGCCGCTCCCGTGTCAGTGTATGGTCGAAAATGGTGCGCAGATCGTAATTCTCGCCCGCCTGGGAGGCGTTGAAGATGTTGTAGTGCAGCGCCACGTCAAAGAGGGCCATCTCGTTGTCCACCGCGTCCAGATAGTGCAGCAGGCGTTCGATTTCACCGCTCCAGTATTCGCCGACAGCGGGCAGTGCAATCTGCTTCTCTTCGCGGAGATCATGCAGCAGCTCCCGGTAAAACGGAAAGCTGATGTGTTTGACGGCGTCCAGCCGCAGCCCGTCGACGCCCGTCTCATCCAGATACCATTTGAGCCAGCGCTTGGTTTCCTTCACGACGGTGGGATTGGACATATCCACATTCATCCCCATCAGATAGTCGAAGGTGCCGTTTTCCGGATCGGTCTCCGGTGCCCAGTGTTTTCCGGTAAAACGGTAGATGTTGCCGGTCTCCTGGCTGTTTTCGTCCCAGTCGGTGCCTGTGAAATGCCGGTGATCCCAGGTAAAGCTGCTGTAGGTACCGTTGCGCCCGGGGAACGTGAACTTCGACCAGGCCTTGATTTTCTGCCTTCCGCCGATCTGTTCCCATCGGTTTTCGGGGTTGTCTGTGACTGCGGTGATCTCCTCCAGCTCATCCCCGCCCATGCGGTGATTGAGCACAATGTCGGCAAAGACATCGATGCCGGCTGTGTGGAAAGCCCGAATCGCCTCGAGGTATTCTTCTTTGGTTCCGTACTTGGTACGGATCGTTCCCTTCTGGTCAAACTCCCCGAGATCATACATATCGTAAACGCCGTAGCCCACATCCTCCTGCGAGGTGCCCTTGTAGGCAGGGGGCAGCCAGACCTGCGTGATGCCCAGCGCGGCCAGGTTTTCCGCCTTTGCGGCGCAGCGCTTCCACCACAGTCCGTCATTCGGCAGATACCATTCAAAATACTGCATCATGGTTTCGTTCTTACTCATCATATCCCTTCTTTCC
>CAZMXF010000654.1:0-1510 GCA_964570015.1 uncultured Oscillospiraceae bacterium
TGAAGGGGTGCTCCACCTCGCCGATGTTGCAGTGGTCCCGGTCGATGGTCAGCACGGCCATGAGCCGGTCGGAGAGCTTGCGCTGCTTTGGAAGGGGGAACCGGGCGCGAAGGAAGCTGTCGTCCACCACGGGCCCCTTCTGCACCACCGCCTCCACCACGGGCAAAAGCTCCTTGCGCAGGAGGGCGAAGAACTCGTCCAACGTCGCCATGGTGAGGCCCTTCTCATAGGTGTCCAGGAGCACGTCGTAGGGCGCCTTTTCGCTGTCCCAGTACCCGGCGAACTTCCGGGCGTAGCCCACCAGCTTTTCCAGGTGCGGCGCGAACAAGGCGAAGTCGTTGGTCACCTTGGCGGTGTGCCAGGCGTTGGAGGCGGCGTTTTGGACCACCTGATATTCCACGTACTCCGCCATGGGGATCTTCTCCATCCGCTCCATGTCCTCGAAGAGCTCCTCGGCCTCCCGGCGGGTGATGTAGTCCACCTGGTCCCTGTGGGCCAATATCTCCTTCACCCAGGCCTTCAGGTCCGGGCTGGTGGTGAGCTTGTACATCTCTTCGCTGAGGACCGCGTAGGTCATCCCCAGGTGCTCCGAGCCGCCCTTGGGCATGACGGTCTCGGAATCGTAGTTCAAAACGCCGAAGGCGTGGCTGTAGGCCTCCATCTTGGCCAGATGTTCCTTGAATTTGCGGATGGTCTCTTCCATTTTGTCACCTCACAGGTTTTTTGTCAGTATACCAAAGCTCCCCCCGCCTTGGCAATTCGGCGAGGCCGCAGTTTACAAAAAACACAAGTTTTCGCCCGCCCAAATATCGTGCACGGGCGGGATGGGCAAGCCCATCCCCTACAACGAACAGGCACGAAGGACACATACCAACGCTGTAGGGGAGGGTCTTGACCCTCCCGTCGCAAGCATTGCCCCCGCGAGCCGGGGGAACACCTCATCCATTCTGGCCAAAAAACCCATTTGGGGGCTTTTCAAGGAGCGGGGGGCATGGTATGATAGTTTTGTATAGTATATCATTTTCCCACGATCGAAAAGGAGGAGGCCCTATGAACACGAAACGAGTTTTTGCCCTGTTACTGACTTTGACGCTTCTTTTGGCCCTGCTACCTACGCGTACAACAAAGGCAGATACATATACATCAGGGCAAACCTGCCCGACCTGCGGATCGGGCATATTAATCCCGATAGTCACAACTTCTGAGAAACACGCTCTTTCATGCTCCAAGACCGGTTGCATTCATTCTACATCAGATGGCTATATCTGGGAAAACCATCACGGCGGCAACGCCTGTACCGGGACACCCATTTGCGAAGTGTGCGGAAAGGAATACGGCGGCGCCCTGGGCCATGACTGGGAGACCGGGTGGACTAACGGTGGAGATACGCATTATCATGCCTGCACGCGGTGTTTGGAAAGAAAAGATGAAGCCACGCACTCCGGCGGCACGGCGACCTGCGTGAGTGGGCCCATCTGTGATGAATGCGGCCAGGAGTACGGGGAACCGT
>CAZMXF010000655.1:0-1510 GCA_964570015.1 uncultured Oscillospiraceae bacterium
TCTCCTATGCCCTGCTGCTATCCGGCGGTATGAAGTCGGTTCAGACGATCTCCATCGCGGCCGCGTTCCCCTTCATCTTCATCATGTGCGGCTCCATGGTCAGCATCCTGAAAGCTCTGAAGAAGGAGCACTATGAGATCTATCCGGATCCGAATATTGTTGTACATAAGAACAAAAAATAAGGCGTAACAGCCTGACGTATACGAGCCCGCAGCCGATTCCCATACAGATTGTTCGGCTGCGGGTTTTCCTTCCCCTGCTTATGTTTGCCCCTGTACTTTTTATACCGGAGATGATAGAATCATTACAGTAAACATATTCATATTCATGTAAAGGAGCTGCCCTTATGAACACCGTCACTGTCTGGACGCGCCAGGTTTCCCAGGTTCTGGAAGAAATTGAGAGGACCGGTTCCTACCATGTACGGGAAGAGTATATCAGAGAAAAGTACGACGTGATCTCGGACCACTATATCGAGCGCTATCGCTGGTTTACTCAGATGGCCCGCAAGCGGATCCGCATCCCGGAAGAATATGTCTTCCCGATCTGGCTGGCCCTTTCGGATGCACAGAAGCTGCCTCCCGCGGAGGGCACGGTCACCTTCACTCTGGAGATCCCCGAAGATCAGCTCCTCATCGCCGATATGGATCGCTGGGGTTACTGCGTCAATCTCATGTATGTCCCTCTGAATCCGGTAGATGAGCGGAGTCACAACGAGGAACTCAAACAGCTGGGGATCGGCAATGAAGCGCTGCTGTTCACCAGCTCAAAAGGGAATTTCTATCCCATGATGAAGCAGAAGATCACCAAAAGCTGGGAACGGATTTTTGATCCCTCCGAAAATATCGACAACTGTGTCGGCACCGTTTGGGAGATCCGGCCTGAATGGATCCGGGAGATCGAGCGCTATGACTGAGACAGAGATGGACGTCATCCTCTACACAGCCCAGCAGCCGGTCGTGCTGGAAGCGCTGGAGCGGGACGGACGTTCCGTTGTCCGCCGGGAGTATATCGACAAAAAATACGGAGACACATCCTGGGTGTTTCAGGAGGCCTATTCCTTTTTCCGGCAGAATGCCTCCGCACTGCTGCCAAAACCGGAGGATGCGGAATCTCCGGTCTGGCTTTACCGCGACAGCCGCTGGTGCTTCATGGGGCCGGACTCGGTGCTGATGACCTTCCGTATTCCGCGGCAACAGGTGCTGTTTTTCGACCAGCGGGTCTGGAATCGCATTCTGAACCTTGACTATCTCGGAAATGATGAGAAAGATGAAGAACGGTTTGCCAAAGAGCTGAAGAGCATCGGGCTAAGCAATACGCATAAGCTCTTCTCCACATCCTTTTACCCGATGCAGAAGCGCAGGGTCCGCGACAGCTGGAAGAAGCTCTTTTCTTCTGCCGAAGGCTGTCCGGAGGAGTATCTCCAGGCCGCGGTCTGGGAGCTGAAAAAAGAGTGGCTGCTTGAGGTCAGAAACGGATAAGAAAAAACGGGGCGCGGTTTCTCAGGGCA
>CAZMXF010000656.1:0-1505 GCA_964570015.1 uncultured Oscillospiraceae bacterium
ACGGGATGGACATCTTCTCCCGGGAAGGCCGCCTCTGGCGGCGCAGCCGGGAAGAACATATTGAATATGCCCACCGAACAAAACAGCTCTCTGAGCTGTTTGCCTCGCACGGTTTCATCGATTTCAAGGTTGAAGAAGCCGAAGACCGGCTTTTTGTCTCCTGCCGGCGTAGTGCATCACCCGCGTGATCACATGAAATCATTCAGGAAAAACGAACGGAAACAACCACAAACCGCCCTCTGTGAAGCGTATTACGTCACAGAAGGCGGTTATCATATTCATATCTAATCCGGCACTGTTTTTTCAGCATCGGATGCCGAAATGATCAGAATTCATGGCGGCAGCTGGCTCCGCAGGGCAGATAAAGGCCGCTGTCCGTCACAGGGAGGCAAAGCTCTCTCGCTTCGGCTTCTCCGCCGAAGCGCGGTTTGAACACACTCTCCGTCACATAGCTCAGCACCGAGGGAGAGAGCCCGGTGGTATAGGAATTGATCAGTACAAAGAGCGGGTTTTCCGACAGAACACCCGCACAGGCGGACACGAAGGGCCAGAGATTCTGCTCCAGTTTCCAGACTTCGCCCCCCGGTCCGCGTCCGTAGGAGGGCGGGTCCATGATGATCGCGTCATATTTTTTGCCACGACGGATTTCCCGTTCAACAAACTTCAGACAGTCGTCCACGATCCAACGCACCGGTGCCTTGCTCACACCGCTTGCTTCGGCGTTTTCCTTTGCCCAGGCGACCATGCCTCTGGCGGCATCCACATGGCAGACCTCCGCACCAGCCTTCAGACAGGCGACGGTGGCCGCGCCGGTATAAGCAAAGAGGTTCAGCACCCGGACAGGCCGGCCGGATGCGCGGATCTTAGCCATGGCCCAGTCCCAGTTGGCCGCCTGCTCCGGGAAAAGACCGGTGTGTTTGAAGTTCATGGGCTTGACCCGGAAGCACAGCTCGCGATAGTGCATCTCCCAAACCTCCGGGATGCTCCCCTTTTCCCAACTGCCTCCGCCGCTCTCACTGCGGATATATCGGGCATTGCGGGTCTGCCAGTGACGGTTTTTGCGGGGGGTGTCCCAGATGGCCTGCGGGTCCGGCCGCACGAGATAGACCTCGCCCCAGCGTTCCAGTTTTTCACCGCGGGAGCAGTCCAGAAGCTCGTAGTCCTGCCAGCCGTCCGCGACCCACATGGTAGTTTCAGTTCTCATGTCCTTTCCTTTCCCGCTGTCGGGCGGTTAACCTCTTGAGGTCCCTCAGGGAAACATTGATCGCCGCTCCGATATAAATCACCTGGCAAATCAGGTAGATCCAGTACATCAGCAGGATCACGGACGCCAGAGAGCCATAAACCAGGGAATATCGGGCCGATACAGCGATAAACCCGGAGAAGACCAGACTCATGACGACTACACCGAAGGTGGCAAAAATGGCGCCAGGCCAGGTAAAGTATCGGCTTCCCTTCTCCCGGGAAAAGCGATAGATTCCCCAGAGGATCATAAACATAATGAG